>NZ_JBHXJG010000006.1:0-69181 GCF_042723425.1 Streptomyces sp. NPDC058375
CCCCGGGCCAGCTCCACGCTCCGGGCGAGCAGGGCCTCGGTCCCGGCCTGGTCGAGCCCGTACCGCCCGAACCCTTCGAACGTGGCCTGATAGCTGGCCGTGATAAGCACCCGAGCCCCGGCCCGGAGGTAGGCGAGGTGGGCTGCCTCGATTTGTTCCGGCGCGTCGGCCAGCAGCCGGGCCGACCACAACGCGTCGGACAGGTCGCAGCCCTGCGCCTCCAGTTGGTTGGAGAGCCCGCCGTCCAGCAGGATGGGCCCGGCGTCCAGCGCGTCGGCGAGCGTGCCGCCGGTGCTCACGGCCACCTCCGCCTCCACCTCCTCAGGTCAGGTCAGGTCAGGTCAGGTCAGGTCAGGTCAGGTCAGGTCAGGTCAGGTCAGGTCAGGTCAGGTCAGGTCAGTTGGGACTGGATCTGCGAGGAGATCAGTTCCAGATGGTCCAGGTCGTCCAGGTCGAGAATCTGGAGGTAGACCCTCGACGAGCCGATCGCCCCGTAGCGGCCGATCTTGTCGACCACCTCGGCGGGCGAACCCGCAAGCCCGTTCGCCTTGAGCTCCTCCACATCCCGGCCGATGGCCGCCGCGCGCCGGGCGACCTCGGCGTCGTCCCTGCCCGTGCAGACGATCAGCGCGTTGGAGTACACGAGGTCGTCGGGCGAGCGCCCGTGCGCCTGCGCGGCGGCGCGGACCCGGCCGAACTGCTTCTCGCTGTCCTCCAGCGAGGCGAACGGGATGTTGAACTCGTCCGCGTACTGCGCGGCGAGCCTCGGGGTGCGCGTCGCCCCGTGGCCGCCGATCAGGACGGGCACCTTGGCCTGGGCGGGCTTGGGCAGCGCGGGCGAGTCGGTGAGCTGGTAGTAGGTGCCGTCATAGCTGAAGGTCTTGCCGACCTCCGTCGCCCACAGGCCGGTGACGATCGCGAGCTGCTCCTCCAGGCGGCCGAACTTCTCCTTCGGGAACGGGATGCCGTAGGCCTTGTGCTCCTCCTCGAACCAGCCTGCCCCCAGGCCCAGTTCGATCCGGCCGCCGGACATCTGGTCGACCTGGGCCACCTGGATGGCCAGCACGCCCGGAAGCCGGAACGTGCCCGCGGTCATCAGCGTGCCGAGCCGGATCCGCCGGGTCTCGCGGGCCAGCCCGGCCAGGGTGATCCAGGCGTCCGTCGGTCCGGGCAGACCATCACCGGAGCCCATGCGGAGATAGTGGTCGGAGCGGTAGAAGGCGTCGAAGCCCAGGTCCTCGGTGGCCTTGGCGACGGTGAGCAAGGTGTCGTAGTCGGCCCCCTGCTGGGGCTCGGTGAAAATGCGAAGATCCATGCCTCCATCCTGCCCCTCCGGCCCCTGGGGTCGTCGCCTCCCTCCCCCCTCGGACCTGTCGTCTCCGCTCAAGGCCCCGCCGCCGAGGGTGCGGGGCCGCGTATGCCTCCGTACGGGCCGTCGCGCTCCCTCTCCCGCTCCGCCAGCCGTCTCAGCATCCCGTGCACGCGGTCCAGCGACTCGTCCGCCGCGTCCATGGCCTCGATGCACTGCCAGTACATCCCGTCCTCCCCCGTGTCGCAGGCCACCCCGACCAGCGCGATCCCGGCCTCGCCCAGCAGCAGCGCGAGCCCGGCCAGGGTCGGGCGCACATCGGCGATCCCGGACAACTGGGCCGCCCTGGCCCCGCCGGAGAGCACCGTCGGGTGGTCCAGCGCCGCGCATCCGGCGCCGATCTCCCCCAGCGCCCGCGCCTCGCTCCGTAATTCCACCGGCCCGCACAGCGCCAGCCGGCTGCCGACCGCCCGGGCGAGCGCCTGGGCCTGCCAGGCCTCCGCCATGACATCCGGCGCGCCCCGGCTGCCCGCCAGAGCCCGCCGCCCCGCCTCGATGAGTCGCTCCGCTTCCATCTGTCTCCCCCGTCCGTACGAAAACCCGCTCACCTCATTCATTACCCACAGTGAGGTAGACAGCACCGTAAGGCCAGAGGAAATCGGAAATCTGTGGACACGAAGTCGAATGTAGATATCTCGATCACTCCGAAGAGTGACGATCGCGGGGTTCGGGAGTGCTCGGCAGGGGGAAGCGCTTCTCGTTCCGCTCCAACTTGGCCGCCAGTGCCGCCGTCGGGTCGATGCCCAACACCTCGCAGAACTGCAGGAGATAGGCGAGCACGTCCGCCACCTCGTCGGCGACCCGGTGGGCGGATTCGGCGTTTTCCATGATCTCGGCCGACTGTTCGGGCGTCAGCCACTGGAAGATCTCCAGGAGTTCGGAGGCCTCGACGCTGAGCGCGGCCGCCAGGTTCTTCGGGGTGTGGTACTGCCCCCAGTCCCGTGCCGCCGCGAACGCGGCCAGCCGACGCTGGAGTTCTGCCACATCGATGTCTGTCACGGCCCCAGGTCTATCACCGGCCACCGACAGCGGAAGGCCCGCAGAACGGGGCCCGGGAAGACGGCGCCCGCAGGAGGCAGCCCGGGACGGAGGCGGCCGGGGGCGGCGGTCCGATACGGCTGCCGCCCCGGCTGCCGCTTCCTACGACTGGGCGAGGCCGGCGGGCGTGACTCCCTCGACCTCCATGCCGACCGGCGCGAGCAGGAAGACATTGCGGTCGACGCGGTGCATGCCGCTGCCGAGGCCGAAGACGACACCGCTGCTGAAGTCGAGGATCCGCTTCGCCACGTCCGTTTCCGCCGCCGTCAGGTCGAGCAGCACCGGAACCTGGGCGACGAGATACTCGGCGACCTCGCGGGCGTCCGCGAAGACCTGCACCCGCAGCACGACGAGGCGGCGCTGTTCGGCGGCGCGCTCGTCCGGGACGGTGCGGTGGTCGATCCGGGACGGCCACTCGTCGCGGCCGCGCAGCGGTACGACCTGCGCGAGCCCCTCCCACTGTTCGTCGGTGGCGTCGTATCTGTCATACCGGTCGTACCTGCTCACAGGGCCACCCCGTCGTCGAGCCGGTCGGATGGGCACCGGCTGCACTCACTGTTCATCGGGCAATCCTCCACTCCCTCACCCGTTCGGCGTACCAGCGACACGGTGAAGTCCGCCTCCGTGTCGCATCCGATACCCGGCAGGCGTTGGTTCATGACGGCCGGACCCGTCAGACCGTGATGACCTGGACCCCCGCCTCGCCGAACCGGTCCCTGGCCTCCGCCCCGATGTGGGAGTCGGTGACCAGGACGTCGACGAGGCCCAGGTCGCAGACCCGCGCGAAGGCCCGCTTGCCGATCTTCGAGGAGTCGGCCGCCACCACCACCCGCTGGGCCCGTTCCGCGAGCAGCCGGTTGACGCTGGCCTCGCCCTCGTGGTGGACGTACGCGCCGCGTTCGATGTCGATGGCGTTCACCCCGAGGACGGCGACGTCCAGCGTGATCTCGTTCATCACGCCCACGGCGAGCGGGCCCGTCAGTTCGTACGACTGGGGCCGCGCGACACCACCCGTCACGACCATCTTGATCTGCGGGCGGATCGCCAGCTCGCTCGCAATGTTGAGGGCGTTGGTCACCACGGTCAGCGTCGGCTGGCCGCCCGCCACCGTCGTCTCGCCGACGATGTCCGGGCGTACCGCGAGCGCCCTGGCCACTTCGGTCACGGTCGTCCCGCCGGTCAGGCCGACCACCTCGCCGACGGCGACGAGGCCGGACACCGCGCGGCCGATGGCCTGCTTCTCCGGCGCGTGCCGGCCTGTCTTGTAGCGGAGCGCCAGTTCGTAGGAGACGCCGTGCGCGACCGCGCCGCCCCTGGTGCGGGTGAGCAGGTGCTGTTCGGCCAGTTGGTCCAGGTCGCGGCGGATCGTGGCGGCCGAGACGTCGAGCGTCGTCGCCGCCTCCTCGACGTCCACCCTGCCGTGCTTGCCGACCAGTTCCAGCAGCGCGTCCCACCGGGCGTCCCTGGACAAGAGCGTCTCCTCACCGTCCGGCGCGGGCACCGCGTTTCGCGGGAACGCGGTCGCCGGGGGCCGGACCGCCGCAAGCGTCGCACAGGGGCCGCCGGGAGCCCCCCACCCACCTGCACCTTGCTTGTTTTTGCTCGATAACTGCATGTAACGTGCAGAATTCTACATGCGGGCGGAGCGACCCCGATCACCCGGCTCAGCCCCGTTCCCGTGGTCCACCTCGTTCCCGTGGAGTGCAGACGTGTCGTATGCCGAGACCGAGACAGCCAGTCAGCCCGCATGCTGGCGGCGCGCCGCCGCCCTGGCCGGTGGCCCCGAGGCCGCCGTCCTGCCCGTCGCGGGCGAGCGGATCGCGGTCGTCGGCTGCGGCACCTCCTTCTACATGGCGCAGGCCTACGCCGGGCTCCGCGAGGGTTCCGGCCAGGGCGAGTCGGACGCCTTCGCCGCCTCGGAGTTCCCCTCCGGGCGCGGCTACGACCGGGTCGTCGCGCTGACCCGCTCGGGCACCACGACCGAAGTGCTGGAGCTGCTGACCCGGCTGCGCGGCACCACGCGCACGGTGGCCGTGACGGCGGATCCGGAGACCCCGGTCAGGGCGGCGGCCGACGATCTCGTCGTCCTGGACTTCGCCGACGAACGGTCCGTCGTCCAGACGCGCTTCGCCACGACCGCCCTCACCCTCCTGCGGGCCCACCTCGGCCTGCACACGGACCAGGTGGTCGCGGACGCGGAGACCGCGCTCGCCGAGCCGCCGGCCGACGAACTGCTGCGGAGCACCCAGTTCTCGTTCCTCGGTCGGGGGTGGACGGTCGGTCTGGCCCACGAGGCGGCGCTGAAGATGAAGGAGGCGTCGCTGTCCTGGACGGAGTCGTATCCGGCGATGGAGTACCGCCACGGGCCCATCAGCATCTCCACCACGGGCACCACGACCTGGATGTTCGGCGAGGCCCCCGAGGGTCTGCCGGAGCAGGTGCGCGCGACGGGCGCCCACTGGGTGAACGGCTCCCTCGACCCGCTGGCCGATCTCGTACGCGTACAGCGCCTCGCACTCGCCCGTGCGGCCGCGCGGGGGCTCGACCCGGATCTGCCGCGACACCTGAGCCGCTCCGTGGTTCTCGACGGAGCCCCGGACAAGGCCTGAGACCATGGAGGCATGCACCTGACCCTGTCGGCAGCCCAGACGACCCTGCAGCAGTCGGCCGCCTCCGAGCCGCAGGGGGGCATCGCCGGCTGGGCCGCCGGGCTGGTCGAGACGTTCGGCGGGCCGGGCGCGGGTGCGGCCATCGCCCTGGAGAACGTGTTCCCGCCGCTGCCGAGCGAGGTCATCCTGCCGCTGACCGGGTTCGCCGCCTCACAGGGCGTCCTCAGCATCGCCTCGGCGCTGTTCTGGACGACGCTCGGCTCGGTCGTGGGGGCGGTGGTCCTGTACGGGATCGGGGCCGTGTTCGGCCGGGAGCGGATGCACGCGTGGTGGGCGAAGCTGCCGCTGGTCAAGGCCTCCGACCTGGTACGGACGGAGGCATGGTTCGCCCGGCACGGCACCAAGGCGGTCCTGCTGGGCCGGATGGTGCCGGTGTTCCGGAGCCTGATCTCGGTGCCCGCGGGTGTGGAGCGCATGCCGCTGCCGGTGTTCGTCGCGCTGACGGCGGCGGGCAGCCTGATGTGGAACACCGTGCTGGTGATGGCCGGATACTGGCTCGGCGATCAGTGGGACGTCGTCGGGGCGTACGTCGGTGTCGTCTCCAAGGTCGTGGCCGCGCTGGCCGTCGTCGCCCTGGCCGTCTACGTCACGATGCGAATCCGGGGCCGCAGGCGCGAGGAGTCCTGACAGCGCTGGGAGACCTGACGGCGGAGAACCCTGACGGGCGCGGAGCAGCGCGGCACGGCCGGACGCGCCGCCCGAACCGCCCGGTCGGACGAGACACCCCTCCCGGGGTGTCTCGCGCACGACCGCTCAGGACTCTTCGAAGTAGGCGTCCAGGACCTTGTCCAGCTCGGCCGGCCAGCCCTTGAGCTCGCTGCGGCTCTCCGCCTCGACCTCGGCGTTGAACCAGCGGCGGGTCGACAGGTGGACCGTCACCGTGAACCTGCGGCCGAAGCGGGCCGGGGTGGTCTCCACCGCACCGATCTCGTCCCAGCCGAACTCGGCCTCCTGGTCGTCCAGCCGGAACCGGACGCCTTCCCGGGCCACCCGGATCGAACCTCGCCGGTCGCTGACCTCGAAGACGGGGCCTTCCTCGGCATCGGGCTCGGCATCGGCATCGGCATCGGAACCTGACTCGGCGCTGCCCTCGGCCGCCGCGGCTCCCTCCGCCGCTTCCGGTTCCAGGTCGGCGTCGCCCTCCTCAGCCCCCGGTTCGAGCACGTCGTCGCGGATCTCCTCCGCCTCCGGACCGGCCTGCGACCCCGGGCCGGCCTCCGACTCCGCTTCCGATTCGGGCTTCCGGGTACCGACGGGCGCCGCCAGTCCGGGCAGGGGGATGAACGCCGGGTCGGTGCCTGCGGCGAACTCGGGCTTCTTGTTCGAATCTATGCTCTGCTCCACGGCGGGCAGTATGGTCGACGAACCTGTACGTGACCAGTCGCCACCGCTCCGGCGCGGCCCCCGGCGTCGAGCCGGCCGTGGAGCGCACCGCCTGACCGCCCCTCAGAGCACGCCCTTGCGCCACTCCCGTACCAGCAGGTAGCCGAGGTACGCGCCGCCGATCGCCATGGTGTAGATCCCGACCGGCAGGTCGTCGAAGAGCGCCAGCTGCTGCGAGCAGAGGTCCGCGAGCACCAGCAGCAGGCCGCCGGTCAGGCCGGAGAGCAGCAGGTGCGGACCGGAGCCGCGGGTGAGGCGCTTGGCGATCTGGGGCGCGGTCAGGGCGATGAAGGCGATCGGCCCGGAGACGCTGACGGCGGCGGCGGACAGGGCGATGGCCAGGACCACGGCCAGCGTCTTGGCCTTCTTCGGCTCGGATCCGAGCCCCTCGGCGATGTCGTCGCCCATCTCGCCGATGTCGAGCCGCCGGGAGATCAGCGCGGTCAGCGGGGCGGCGGCGAGCAGGACCAGCCACACGGTGGTGGCGTCGGTCCAGGAGCGGGCCGTCAGGCTGCCGTTGACGTAAGCGGTGAGAACGGAGGCCTTGTCGCGTTCCAGGGCGTAGACGACGTACTGGGTGACGGCCGCGCCCATCGCGGCGACCCCGATGCCGGCGATGACGAGCCGGGCGGGGTTGCGGAAGCCGGTGCCGGTGGAGACGTACACGAGGGCCATCGCGAGGATCGCGCCGATGAGCGCGCCGACGGGTACGGGGACCGTGTCGGGAAACATCAGCGCACAGAACGCGGCGCCCGCGCCCGCTCCGGCGGAGAGCCCGATGACGTCCGGGCTGCCCAGCGGGTTGCGGGTGACGGACTGGAACAGCGCGCCGGACAGGCCGAGCGCCGCGCCGACGCCGATGGCAACGGTGAGGCGGGGGCCACGCAGCCGGTTGAAGACGAACCGGTCCTTGCCCTCGGCGTCCCCGACGAGCGCGGCGGGCAGGTCGGCGAGGTCGATGCCGAGACGCCCCCAGGCCAGCGTCGCTACGGCGGCCGCGAGGAGCAGGACGAAGAGCCCGACGCCCGCGAAGACGGAGGCCCGGCGCATGGGTATCGCCACGGTGCGGCCGACGACCAGGTAACCGCGGGGGGCCCGGGGGGCCTTGCGGGCGGAGGCGGTTCGCTCCGTGACGGATCGGTCGGTGACGGTCATGAGGTGCCCCTCATCCTGCGAACGGCGATGAGCAGCGCGGGTGCGCCGATGAAGGCGGTGACGACGCCGACCATGAGTTCGGTGGGCCGCATGACGACCCGGCCCACCACGTCCGCGAGGAGCAGCAGGGTGGGGCCCAGCAGGGCGGAGAAGAGGATCTGGACGCGGAAGTCGACGCCGACCAGGGCCCGTACGACGTGCGGGACGGCGAGGCCGACGAAGGCGATCGGGCCGACGGCCGTCGTCGCGGCGGCGCTGAGCAGGGTGGCGGCGAGCAGTCCGCCGCCCCTCGTGCGCCCGGGGTGCGAGCCGAGGGCGACGGCGGTCGCGTCGCCGAGGGCCAGGGCGTTGAGGCCGGGGCCGAGGGCCAGGGCCAGCAGGAAGCCGACGGCGGCGAACGGCAGGACGGACCAGAAGACCTCGAAGTCCCGGCCGCCGAGCGCTCCGACGACCCAGTAGCGGTAGCTGTCGAAGACCTGCGGCTTGCTGAGGGTCACCGCCTGGATGAACGCCATGAGGACGGCGGTGAGCACCGCTCCGGCGAGCACCAGGCGCACCACGCTCGTCCCCGTACCGGCGGAGCCGATGACATGGACGAGCACGCCCGCGATCAGCGCTCCGGGCAGCGCCCACCACATGGTGTCGGTGGCGCCGGAGGCCCCGAGCCAGGCGGTCGCGGCGACGATGCTCGCGGAGGCCCCGGCGTTGATGCCGAGGAGGCCCGGTTCGGCCAGCGGGTTGCGGGAGACGCCCTGCATGAGGGTGCCCGCGACCGCGAGGCAGAGCCCGGCGAGGACGCCGAGGACGGTGCGGGGGTAGCGGCTCTCGATGATGACGGTGATGTTGGGGTCGGCGCTGCCTCGCAGGACGTCGACGACATCGCCGAACGAGGTGGAGCGGCTGCCGAACATGACGCTGGCGCAGAGCGCGAGTGCCAGCGCGGCCAGGCCGAGGAGCAGGAGGAAAGCCGTCCGAGCGGCGCCGGTACGGGAGGTACCTGCGCCGCTCGGCGGTGCGACCGTGGTGGTTGCCATGGGAGTGGAGTGTGCCTGGTGTCCCTGGTCCTTCGGATACCCGGCCGGGGTTACTTGCCGGCGGTCTTGACGGCCTTGTCGATGAGCGGCAGGTAGCGCTCGATCGTCCAGGGCACGGTCAGCGGGTTGATGATCGAGGAGGCGGTGACGAAGGAGTTGTCGTCACTCGCGACGACGGCGCCCTTCTTGATCGCGGGGATCGCGCCGTACAGCTTCTGGCCCTCGATCTCCTTGCGGTTCTTCTCGTCCGTGTAGAACGTGAAGACGACGTCGCTGTCCTTGAGCTTCTCGGCGTTCTCCAGGCCGATGAGGGCCGAGTCGGTGCCGGGGGTCTCCTTGAAGCCGTTGACGACCGGGTCGACCTTCAGACCGAGCGAGGAGACCATCTTGACGCGCTGCTCCTCGGGCTTGAAGACGCCGAGGGTGCCGGGGCCGGAGTTGTAGATGTAGGAGAAGGTGACGTCCTTGTAGTTCGGCCGGGTGGCCGCGGCGTCGGCGAGCTGCTTCTCGATCTTCGTCTTGAGACCGTTCGTGTCCTCGGTCCGGCCCAGCGCCTTGCCGATGATGTCGATCTGCTGGTCCCAGTCGGTGCTCCACGCCTGGTCCGGGTAGGCGACCGTGGGCGCGATGTCCTTGAGCACGTCGTACTGCTTCTGCGTGATGCCCGACCAGGGGGCCAGGATGACGTCCGGCTCCAGCTCGGTGATCGCCTCGAAGTCGATCTCCTCGCCGCCCGTGAACTGCTTGGGCAGCTCGTCGCCGGACTTCTTGACGGCCTCGTTGATCCACGGGAGGTAACCGGACTTGTCGCTGCCCCACGGGTAGCTCTCGATGCCGACCGGTGTCTCGCCGAGGGCTATCGCGGTCTCGGCGGAGCCCTGGCCGAGGGTGACGATGCGTTCGGGCTTCTCCTCGATCTTCGCGGTGCCGAGCGAGCTCTTGATCGAGACGGGGAAGGCGCCACCGCTCTTCGCCGAGTCCTTCGCCCCGTCCTTCTTGTCACCGTCACTGTCCGAGGAGCAGCCGACCAGGGCGACGGCGAGGACGACGGTGGTGGCCGTGGCGGCGAGAGTGTGGCGGCGCACGCGGGTGATGCCGAGCATGGAGGGTCCTCAGGTTTGGCCGAGCAACGAAGGTTAGGCAAGCCTAAGCCAGAGGTGTCGGCGGCTCAAACAGGCCCCCTCCCGCATCACCGGTCACAGGCGCGGCATTCGGGAGTCGCCGCTGCGGCGGTAGTGCCCCGGCCGGGAACGGCAGAAGCAGAGGCGCAACATGATCTCGAAATATTCAAGCTTGCTTAAGATGATTGACCGGATGACGAAAAGTTCATGGCGTCGAACCTCGTACGGTGCTTCGGCGCATGCACGAAGGAGCGAGGCTCGATACGCGTACTGCCCTACGGGGCAACGTCGTTGCTCACCGATGACGTGGCGTAACCGTCCCAGGAGGAGCCCGGTTCCGGGACGTTCACGGCTCGTCGGCCGGTGGTCGGCCGGGCCCCGTGTCCGGCCGACCACCGACGTGGTTCCGGCTGCGGACGTCCGTGATATTTCGACTGCCGCAGGGGGCTGACGTGGCGGCGGAGGAGCACGGCGGAACGCACGACACCCGTGCGCCGATCGTTATGGTCGACGCCCTGATGGGGCGGAGTTTCCATGCCCGCGCTCGGCCTCACCGCCGATGAAGTGCTCACCACGCCCCGGGCGGTGCGCAAACGCCTCGATCTGAACCGGCCGGTGGAACGCGAGCTGATCGAGGGGTGCCTCCGGCTCGCCACCCGGGCCCCCACCGGCCGCAACCGGCAGCGCTGGGACGTCGTCCTGGTCACCGACCCCGGCAAGCGGGCCGCGCCGGCGGATTTGTACCGGCTGGGGCTCGCCCGGCCTCGCCAGCAGGTCGTCCGGGACGGTGTGAACCGGGGCGACGCGGAGCGTGGGCGGCGGATCGCGGACAGCGCGCAGTATCTGTACGACCATCTGCACGGGATCTGCACGACCCTCTGCATGAGGTGCCGGTGCTGGTCGTCCCGTGCATCCGGGTCGAGGGCCGGCGCGAGAACGGCTCGCACGTCGGGCAGGTACAGGTCGCGGTCGCCCAGGCGTTGCAGGACCCGCACCGCGCCGGCGGTCAGAGTCCGGGCGCCTTCCAGCGACAACCCGGCTGCGTTGACGGCCTGTTCGCGTTCGGGCGCGGCAAGTGGGGTGCACACCACGACGGGTGTGCCCGGGTGGCCGTCACGGACGGTTTCCAGGAACCCGCAGACGGCCGGGCCCCAAGTGCGGGCGGTGAACGCGCCCCGGAGGTAGGCGTTGATGCCGAGCTCCAGAACGATCAGGCCCACCGGGGCGTCCCGGATCGTGCGGGCCACCAGCGGGTCGAGAGGTACGCCTCCCCCCGCGAACCCCAGGTTGCGCAGCCGCCAGCCGTGCTCCGCCGCGACCAGGGCGGACCAGGTTTCGGACGGGCCGGCGGCATACACGCAGTGGGTCAGCGAGCTTCCGTGGACCAGCAGGCGACGGCCCGTTACGTTCCGCCGCGAACAGGTGCCGGTGGCCGCGCAGGGTCACGGCCACGATCCGGGTGACGCCCAGACGCGGGAGCCCGACCTCCACCTCGGCGGGCCGCCGGCCGTGCCGGGCAGCGGGAAGGCGATCCGATGACGGCCGGGACCGCCGGTCAAGCGGTGGGCCAAGGCGCGCCGTCGACCCGGACGTCCAGCGGCGAGCCGCCGGGGTCCGCCCCCACCTCCACTTCCAGCTCCAGGAAGCGGGCGTCCGTGCGGGCCGCGAAGCGAACCTCGGCGGTGGTGCGGGCCAGCCAGAAGAAGTTGGCCGGCATCGCGGTGGCGAGCCGGTCCACCGGCATCCGCAGTGGGAGCCACGCGCCGTCACCCCGGTCCCAGTCTGCGTTCCCGTCGAAGGACAGCCGTGGGTCGCCGGCGACGAGCCGCTCCTCCGCCGCACCCGGGGCGCAGTGGGCGCCGAAATCGGGGCCTGTGCCGGTGCCGGCGGTCATGCGTCTCACGCTCCAGGGCAGCAGACCCTAGGCTGGGGGCGGGAACCCCAGGCTGGGGGGCGCGGGAAAATGTTCTGGGGACGGATGATCTCGACCGACCGGATGGCTCGCCGTTCCGGACCGCGGGAGGAGCAGCCTTGACCGCCACACCGCCTTCCCGCCCCACCTCTCCCGGCAGGCAGCCGAGCCGTTGACCGCGACCGGCACTTCTCCCGACTGGTGCAGGAGCGCCCCGACATCGCGATGTGCCGGGCGACAACGCTGGTGGCCCGCTCGATCGACGAGGAGCTGGCCGGGCGCCGCCTGACCGTGGCCCAGCACCTCGTGCTGAAGATGCCGAACGACGTGGGCCCCTGTTCCCAGCAGGAGTTGAGCGCGCAGCTGCGCATCGACCGGAGCGTGATGGTCGGCTGTATCGACGGACTGGAGGACTCCGGTCTCGTACGGCGTGAGCGCCACCCCCGGGACCGCCGGGCCTATGCGGTGACGCTGACCCCGGAGGCGGGGCCTGCGCTGGCGGAGGCGGAGGGCGGGGTGCCGCGACTGCTGGACCGGATCTTCGGTGCGCTGACGGCGGCCGAGCGACGGACCCTGACCCGGCTGGTGGGCAAGATCCTCGACGTGAGCTGAGGCCCGATCGGGCTCGGCGGAGCGCGTCGAGGACTCCCGCCCGGCAGAGAGGGGCGGGCGGTGGTCAGTGTCCGTGGTCGGCGGATTCGCCGTCCTGGGGCGCGGGCTTCTCGGGAGCCGCGCCCCCGGCGTGCACGGTGAAGGCGGCCGTACGGACCTTCCCCTCGTGCCGGAAGTCGAGGAAGAGGCGGTAGGCCCCCTTGCTCGGAGCCGACGCGGTGAAGGAGACCTCCGGCCCGGACTCCGTAGGCCCGTCGCCCGGTTCGCCGTTCGGGTGGACGTGGAGGTACGCCAGGTCGCCGGCGCGCAGCGCGACGAGGTGGCCGTACGCGCCGAGGTAGGGCTGCAGGTCGGTGACGGGCCTCCCGTCCTTCTCGACCTCCAGCTTCAGTTCGCTGCCCGCTCCGGGGCGCAGCGCCCCGTCGAGCGTGACCTCGTACCCGTCGACGGTCACCGTACGCTCGGCGTCCGGCAGCGGTTCGGGGCGTGCGTCGCCGGAAGCGGCGAGGTCCGCGCCCAGGGTGACGCCCTCGGCGTTCTTCTCGTCCGGGGTGAAGTCGGCGAAGACGCGGTAGCCGCCTGCCTTCGGAAGCTCGACAGGGACGGACCAGGTGCCGTCGGCGGCCCGCTCGGGGTGCAGGTGCCGGTAGGCGGTGAGATCGCTGGACGCCACGATCAGGTGCAGTTCCTTGCCGTGCTCGCGGCGGAACGCGGTCACCTTGCGGGAGGTGTCCTCGTCCACGACGGAGAAGCGCAGCTCGGCGGGCTCCCCCGCCTCGATGCGCGGGGTGTCGAGGTCGAGGGTGAAGCCTCCCTGGGAGACCTGGAGGCCGCCGGGAAGCTCCGAGGCTTCCCCCGCGCTCTCCTCCTTCGCGCTCTCCTCCTTCGCCGGGCGCTCCTTCGCGCCGTGGCCCTCCTGACTCTCCTGGTGGGACGGCTCCTTCGGCGCGGCGGCGGGATCCAGCGCGCCACCGACCGCGTACGCCGATCCGAAGGTCGCCGCGAGTCCCGCGGCGAAAGCCGTGATCTTGAGACCGGTCTGCATGACCCACTCCCTCGTCGAGGCCGCCGGATCGCGACCACTCACCGCCCACGATACCCCCCAGGGGTATGAAGTCAACCGGAGGAGATCTTGCGGAGGGCGATCAGGGACGGGGAGAATGGCGCTCACCGGTCGGACCGGAGCGGTGGGCTCATCGGGTTCGACCGAAGCGCAGGGAAGCGAGGGCTTCCCGAAGGAGCGGGGGGCTTCATGGGGACGTTCGTCGCATTACTGACAGGGATCGGCGGGTTGTCCGCGTGGTGTGTGGTGGTGCTGATCCGGCGCGGACGGCGCGGGTCCACCGAGAACGCGGACGGGTTGCTGATCGAGCAGGCGGCTCGGGTGCGGGCACAGCAACTGCGGAGCGAGGGGCGGGACTTCCGGGCCCACCCCCACGGCAGGCGGAACCCCGGACCGGGGCCGCGCCGTTACTGACCCCCGGTCGCCCGGCTACTGACCCTCGCCGCCCAGCGCCGCCAGGGTGCGCAGCAACACGTCCGTCTGCTCGTCCATCGGGAAGAACGACTCCACCGCGAGTTCCGAGAGGGTCACGTCGGCGGGGGCCCCGAAGGTGGCGATCGTGCTGAAGAACGCCATGTCGCCGAGGGGCGTACGGATGCGCAGCGGGACGACGATGCCGGTCGGGTCCACCGGGCCGGGGTCGGTGTCGAGGTCCGGCGGGGCCGGGTAGGCGGAGACCTCCTCGTACAGCTCCCGCAGGTCGTCGTGACCGGTCGTGTCGACCTGGTGCCGCAGCCGGCCGAGGGCGTGCGCGCGGACCTGGGCGAAGTTCAGGCACTGCGAGGCGAGCCCCTCCGGGTGGAGAATCAGCCGCATCACGTTGCCGCCCGACGCCGTCAGGTGCGGCGGCACGGTACCGAGCAGGAGGGACATCGCGTCGTTGCGGTCGACGATGTTCCAGGTCCGGTCGATCGCTGCGGCCGGGTAGGGCTCGTGGCCGGCCAGCATCGCCCTGATCGCCGAGCGGACCATGGCCATCCGGTCGCTGTCGAGCGGCGACTCCCGGTAGGCGGGGGCGTATCCGGCCGCCAGCAGCAGGCCGTTGCGGTCGCGCAGCGGTACGTCGAGGTGCTCGGCGAGCCGGAGGATCAGCTCGCGGCTCGGCCGGGCGCGGCCCGTCTCCACGCAGGAGAGGTGCCGAGTCGAGGAGTCCGCCCGCAGGGCCAGGTCGAGCTGGCTGAGCTTGCGGCGGCGGCGCCACGCGCGGAGCAACGGGCCTATCCGGGACGGCTCTTGGGTCTCCATGATCTCACCGTATCCGTGTGGATCACCCGCCGAGGCGTACTTGACCTGGGAGGTCATGGAGTCCCCGCCCCCGCGCGTGGGACGGTGTCGTCGACCCGCCGCACGAAGGAGATCCGAGATGACGTACACCCTCGCCCCGTCCGCAGCGCAAGCCCCCGCGCAGGACCCCGCTCGTTTCCTCCGGCTGGTGCTGCGCGTCGACAGCGTGAGTACCGCCGTGATGGGCGTGGTGCTGGTCGCGGCCGCCGTGCCGCTCGGCTCCGCGACCGGGATGCCGGTGGCCTTCGCCGTGGCGTTCGGGATCTTCCAGATCGGCGGGGCGGCCTCCCTCGCGCTGATCGCGGGCTATCCGGTGATTCCGCCCGCCCTGGCCAGGACCGTCGTCGCGGTGAACGCCGTGTGTGCGGTCGGGTGCGTGGTGATCGCCTTCGCCGACTTCGTACCGCTCAACGGGTTCGGTGTGGTGTTCCTGCTGATCGGCGCGCTGATCGTGACGGTCTACACCGCGCTCCAGTACACGGGGCTGCGGCGGATGACCGCGGCCGCGGCCTGACCGGCCGCCGCCGGGTCCTCCGCCCCCGGGTGCCGCCGCCGGGTCCGGCCCAGCTGCGCCCATCCGCTCCGGGTCCGACCTGCCCGGGACCGGCCGTCGCCGGGTCGTCCGCCCCGGGCCCGTCCGCCGTCAGGACGTGACGTGCGCGGCGTGGCGTCACGGGAGCCGCCTTCGCCCTCCCTAGCGTGACCGGAGGCGGGACCTACGACGGCGGGACAGACGCACCTCATGGCACCACGCACCCACTGGCTCTTCGGGGACCAGCTCGGCCCCCACTTCCTGGAACCGCGCCACGGCGGCCCGGACGCCCGGGCCTCCCTCCTGATGATCGAGGCCCGCTCCGTACTGCGCCGGCGTCGCTTCCACCGGGCCAAGGCCCACCTCGTCCTCTCCGCGATGCGGCACCGGGCGGCCGAACTGGGCGACCGGGTCCGCTACGTACGTGCCGGGACCTACGCGGAGGGGCTGGCGGAGGCGGGATTCGGCGGCGGGGGCGACCGGCTGACGGTCTGCCACCCGACCTCCCGTGCCGCGCTGGACTTCGTGACCGCGCGGGACGGGATCGACGTCCTGCCGGCCCGGGGCTTCCTGGTGCCGCGGGAGGAGTTCGGCGCGTGGGCGCAGGAGCACGCGGGCGACCGCCTGCGGATGGAGGGGTTCTACCGGTGGATCCGCCGCCGGCACGAGTTGCTCATGGACGGCGACGAGCCGGCCGGCGGTACGTGGAACCTCGACCACGACAACCGCGAGCCGCCGCCCCGGGGGTGCCCGACCCTGGACGCCCCCGCGCCCTACCGCCCGCGCGAGGACGAGATCGACGACGAGGTACGCCACGACCTCGACCGCTGGGAGCGCGACGGCGAGGTCGCGTTCGTCGGCCGCGACGGCCCCCGCAGCTTCCCCGTCACCCGGCGGGAGGCGCTGGCCGCACTCCGGCGCTTCGTCTCCCACCGCCTCGGCGACTTCGGCCGGTACGAGGACGCGATGCTCGCGGCCGACCCCGTGATGAGCCACAGCCTGCTGTCCGTCCCCCTCAACCTGGGGCTCCTGGATCCCGCCGAGTGCGTCGACCGGGCCGAGAAGGCGTGGCGCGCGGGCGAGGCGCCGCTCAACAGCGTCGAGGGCTTCGTCCGGCAGATCGCCGGCTGGCGGGAGTACGTGTGGCAGCTGTACTGGCACTTCGGCGAGGAGTACCGGGACCGCAACGCGCTGCGCCACCGGGCTCCGCTGCCCGACTGGTTCCTCGATCTGGACGCCGACGCGGTCACCGCGAACTGTCTGTCCACCGTGCTGGCCCAGGTCCGGGACACCGGCTGGACCCACCACATCCCGCGGCTGATGGTGCTGGGCAGCCGGGCCCTCCAGGACAGGTGGGATCCGGCGGCCGTGACCGACTGGTTCCACCGGTGCTTCGTGGACGGCTACGACTGGGTGATGCTGCCCAATGTCGTCGGCATGTCGCAGTACGCGGACGGCGGCCGGATGACGACCAAGCCGTACACCTCCGGCGGGGCCTACATCAACAGGATGAGCGACCTGTGCGGCCCCTGCGCCTACCGCCCCACCGACCGCACCGACCGCACCGACGAGCACGCCTGCCCGTACACGGCGGGCTACTGGGCCTTCCTGCACCACCACCGGGACACCCTGAGCGCCAACCACCGGATGGCCAGGGCGGTCAAGGGCCTGGACCGGCTGAAGGACCTCGACGGGATCCTGGAGGAGATCGCGGCGCGCGGCGACCGGGCACCCTGACGTCAGGGGCCGGACGCCCCCGGCCGGTACGCCCGAGGTCCGGGGGCCCGACGCCCCGGGGCCCGACGTCCGAGGCCCGACACCCCGGAGCCCGGGCCTCAGTCCCCCGCGAAGTCGTCCGGAGTGGACCGGGCGAGGTCGGCGAGCGTCGCAAGGGCCCGGGAGAGCACTTCCCTGGTGGGTGACGCCAGTCCGAGGCGGATCGCGTGCGGGCCCCGGGGGCGGCCGACGGAGAACGCGGCTGCCGGGGTCACCGCGATGCCGTGCCGCGCGGCGGCGGCGACGAAGGTGTCGGAGCGCCAGGGGGCGGGCAGCTCCCACCACAGGTGGTACGAGGACGGGTCGCTGCGGGTGCGGAAGTCGCCGAGGCGCCGGTGCAGGATCTCCTGCCGCGCCCCGGCCTCCCGCTGTTTGGCCCGTACGAGGGTGGCGACGACCCCGTCCGCCTGCCACCGCACCATCGCCTCCAGGGGGAACCGCATGGGCGTCCACGCTCCGGAGCGCACGGCCGCCGCGACCCTGCCCGCCAGGGCGGCGGGGGCCACGGCGAACCCGAGGGACAGTCCCGGGGAGAGCCGCTTGGAGACGCTGTCGACGAGGACGGTGCGCTCGGGGGCCCGCGAGGCGAGCGTCGGCAGATCGTTCCGGAGGAAGGCCCAGACGGCGTCCTCGATCGCGTGGATGCCCGAGGTCAGCAGGACGTCGGCAAGGTGGTCGAGCCGCCGGGCGGGCATGGTGAGGGTCAGCGGGTTGTGGAGGACCGGTTGTACGTAGACGGCGTGCAGCGGATCCGCGCGGTGCGCCTCCTCCACCGCCTCCGGGATCAGCCCGTCCTCGTCCATGGCCAGGGGCACGAGGGTGACGCCGAGCCGGGTGGCGATGGCCTTCAGCACCGGATAGGTGAACTCCTCGACGCCCAGCCGGGCACCCGGCCGGGTCAGTGCGGCGACGGCGGCGGAGATGGCTTGCCGGCCGTTCCCGGCGAACAGGACGCGCTCCGGATCGGGCCGCTCACCGCCCCGTACGAGAAGGTCGGCGGCCGCCTCGCGGGCGGTGGGGGTGCCGGCGGGTCCGACCGGGCGGAGCACCGACTCCAGGTCGTCGGAGCGCACGAGCCTCGTCAGGCCGGCGGCGAGCAGCCCGGCCTGTTCGGGGACGACGGGATGGTTGAGCTCCAGGTCGACCCGGTCGACGGCGGGCTCGGAGAGGGCCGGGGCGGGTACGGACGCGCCGGGAGCGGCCGTGACGAACGTGCCGCGACCGACCTGGCCCACGGTGAGTCCCCGGCGGGCCAGCTCCTGGTAGACGCGGACGGCGGTGGAGTTGGCGATGGCGTGCCGTCGGGCGAACTCCCGCTGCGGAGGCAGGCGTTCCCCCGGCCGGAGCCGGCCGGACGCGATCTCCTCCGCCACGGCGTCGGCGACGGACCGGAAGTCCTTCACGGGATTTCCCTCCCCTGGTATCCCCTGGCCTGGTGTCCCTCCCCTGGTGTCCCCTGGTGAACGGACGGACCGGCATCGAAACACAACATTGCACCGAGTGCAATGGTCGCTATTGAACCGACCCAAAAGCCGAACCTAGACTCCGATTGCACCGAGCAAGGCGGTCGGTGCGCAAGGTGCCGGGCCGTCCGGCTCCGGACGAACAGAGCGGCGGACGCGCATGGTTGAGCTGAGCGGGGTGCTGGGGGTCGGGATGATCGCCCTGGGCATGGTGCTCACCCCGGGGCCGAACATGATCTATCTCGTCTCCCGGAGCATCACCCAGGGGCGACGCGCGGGAGTGGTGTCCCTCGGCGGGGTGGCCGTGGGTTTCCTGGTCTATCTGCTGGCCACCAATCTCGGCCTCTCCGTGGTCTTCCTCGCGGTGCCCGAGCTGTACGTGGCGGTGAAACTGGCCGGCGCCGGCTACCTGGCCTATCTGGCCTGGTGCGCACTGAGGCCCGGGGGCGTCTCCGTCTTCGCACCGAAGGAGATGCCGCGCGATTCCCCGCGCAGGCTGTTCACCATGGGGCTGATGACGAATCTGCTCAACCCGAAGATCGCCATCATGTACCTCTCCCTCATCCCGCAGTTCATCAGCCTGGAGGCGGGAAACGTCCTCCTCCAGGGCTTCGTGCTGGGCTCCGTCCAGATCGCGGTGGCTCTCACCGTCAACCTGAGCATCGTCCTGGCGGCGGGAAGCATCGCCGTCTTCCTCGCCCGGCGACCTTCCTGGCTCCGCGCCCAGCGCTATCTGATGGGCACCGCCCTGGGCCTGCTCGCGGTGTCGGTGGCGACGGACACCTCGGCGCCGGCGACCTCGGGCTGAACGGCCGGCCGGGGCCGGAGCATCGCCGGGGGCGGAGCATCGCCGGGGGCGGGGTCAGAGCATGATGAGCAGGCGCGTATCGGCCTTGAGCTTCCTGTTCACCGAACGGCTCTGGACGTAGACCTCCAGCTTGGGGTTGTTGCCCGCCTTCACGGAGACGGTCCCGCGGACCCCGGCGCCGAACAGGAGGTTGCGCGCCGCCTCGCCCGTGTAGGCGCGGTCGGTGTCCTTCTCGACGACGATGACCTCCTTGTCGGGCTGCACCTGGACCCGGGTGCCCAACTGGTAGTAGCAAGAGCCTCGTTCGTAGGTGACGCCCGGGTGTGAGTCGACGAAGGCGCGGATCTCCGTCTCCTTGTCGACCTTCAGCAGCCGGTACTTGTCGGCCGCGACCGGTTCGAGGTTGGCCCGCACGTCGTCCACGGATATGTCCTGGCCGACGGCGAACAGGTTCTTCGTGCCGCGCACGCCCTGCTCCCGGCCGCGCAAAAAGCTGGTGGCGGCGGCGCGCACGGTGCCGATCGCGTCCTCGACGCCCTTCTGGGAGTCCGCGTCCCAGATCGCGATGTTGCCGGCCGGGAAGCCGTAGTTCTGGGCGGTGCGCTTGGCCAGGGAGTTCGGCACGAGGATCGCGGAGGTCCAGTGCCCGGGGAGCCCGTTCATCTTCGCGGTGATCCGGTCGAGCCAGGGGCCGAGGATGCGCATGTCGCCGTCGTGCCGCCGGTCGCCGCCGGAGGCGTTCTCCTCGCCGTCCGTCACCACGATCTGGAGGAAGCTGTGCTCGCCGTACTCCTCCCAGATGTGGCCCAGGTCGTCCAAGGACTTCAACGAGGCCTCGATGAGGGCCGTGGCGCCGTTGTTGACCTTGTACAGCCCGCGCATGGACGGCAGGTGCTTCACATCCATGTCCCAGACCAGGTTCTCCACCCGGTGGTCGAAGGAGTAGAGACTGATCCGCGTCTCATGGCCGAGGCTGTCCGACTCGGCCTTCAGTCCCGCCACGAACTCGTCCACGACGCGGATCAGCTGGCCCTGGTGCTGGTACATGGAACCGGAGGCGTCCACGACCAGAGCGACGTGATTCACCTTGTGCTGGATCCTGTTGGCGGACATGGCTGTGCTCCTTCTCCGGTGTTCCCCGAACCCCCCGGGGGTTCCCCGAGCGATGTCTTCGACTGTATGGGGAGGCACTGACATTGACGCTGATACTTGGGTTCCGGTGGTCGTGACCCAGGCACTGACTGACACAACTGGGGCGGGCGCGGGTGGCGCCCGGCCCCGGCGGGAAGGTGCGGTGGGCGGATCAGTAGGCGGTTGATGACGGCGGCCCCGCCGAACGGGACGGCCGCGGCCAGGCAGTTGTAGTGGGCGCCGGAGCGCGGGTCGGTGACGGCCAGGGTGTGGGAGTTGACGGGGACGGTGGAGCCGTCGCCGCAGCCACCGGCCGCGCAACCCGCCAGCCAGGTGCGGAAGGCGCCGCCGTAGCGAGTGCCGGTGGTGGTGAGGTGGGTCCGGGCGGCGGCCCGCTGCCCGGTGCGGTAGTGGCCGAACACCGTGTCCATGTCGGCGGGGTGCTTCTCCAGCATGTACCGCGCGGCGGGCCGAAGGGGGGAGTTCGGCTGCGCCTGGGCCGGCTGCGCGAGCAGCACGACGCCCATCGCCCCGGTTACGGCCACTCGCTATCGAGGGCGTACGAGCCTTTCTGCGGGCTTACCGGGCCGGTGGGGGGCGGGGGCGGCGGCGCCGCCTGAGACGGGCGGCCGAGCAACAGGCAGACCCGGCGGGACGCGTACGCCTTCGCGGCTCCTCACACCGCGTGAATCCCGGAGGCCCCGAAGGCTCCGAGCACGGCTCCGGGCAATCCTCCGGACGGGTTACCCCCACCCACATGAGTGATCGAACACGGCATCACGGCTGAGACTGAGCGCTTCTCCTGGCGGATAAGCGCATGAGTTGGCGGTTCTGAGCGCCCCAGTTGGCGAGCGACCAGCTGAACGTCGCCGCGCGACTACGAGAGAGTGTGCGGGGTCGACGAGTGGGTTGGTTCCTTCGATGTCGGACCGGAGGTTGCTCCGTGGTAGGCCCGTCTCGACAGCGTTTCCTCTGAGCTGGCCGTTTCGTGCGCTGGAGAGGGGGAGTTTCGGCCTTCTTCGAGGCGTGCCGGTGCGGGTATTTGGTCAACTGCCGCGCCAGGTGGGATTTTTGGCTGGGATGATGTGGTGAGGCCCACAGGTGCGGGTGGTCTGAAGTGTCGGCAGGTCCGGCCGACGATTGTCTGGTCGGTGAGAAGGGGGAAGCGCATGTCCGGTGTGCAGGGTGGGGATGGGCAGTGGATCGATTTGGCGGATGCGGTGACGCTGCTTCGGGAACAGATCGCCGAGGCTCAGGGTCGGCTCGCCGATCCTGCGGGCGGTGGGGATAAAGGGGTGCGGTTCACGCTCGGGGAGATCACGGTGGAGCTTGGGCTGGAGTTGACCAGCGGTAAGGGGGTAGATGGCGGGTTGCGGTGGAGCGTGATCAGTCTCGGGGGAAAGAAGGAGAGCAGTACGACGGGCACGCACCGGCTCACGGTGCAGCTGACCCCGCACACGCCGGATGGCGGTGACGTGGACGTCAGCGACACGGAATAGGTCCTGCGGGAAATTCAAACGGACGGGCAACGGGGTGGTGAGCTTGTGGAGTTCGACCGCCGGGTGCAGATCCGGGTGGACCGGCTGAAGGATGGGCGCAAGGAGACGGGGTTCGGGTCGGGGTACCTGGTCGCGCCCCGTCTGGTGCTGACCGCCGCCCACGTTCTGGACGATCTGGACCCGGCCGCCGAGGATGCGGTGCGGGTAAGCCTGCCCGACGCCGACGATCAGCCGTTCCCCGCGTCGTTGCACTGGCAGCGCCAGGACAGCGTGCTGGACGCCGCTCTCGTCGAAATCCGGGAGGATTGCGGATGGCAGGTCCCGCAGTCCCTGGGTGACCTGCTCACCCGACCGCCCCAGCGCTACGGCCTGCTCATCGGCAACCGCCCCCACCCGGTCACCGCGACGGGTTTCCCGCGCATGCAGAAGGACATCGAGAACAGTCGGCGCCTGGATGAGCAGTTGACCGGACTCATCGCCCCCGGCACCGGTGTCCTGGCAGGCCGCTACGAGATCTCCAGCACCGGCCCGACTCCTGGCGCCGGGTCCGTCGGCGGGAGCCGTTGGTCGGGTATGTCGGGCGCTGCCGCCCTGGCCGACGACGGGTTCGGCGGCGACCTGCTGTGCGGCGTCGTGCGCCGCGACCGGCGAGCCGACGGCGGTGGCACCCGCCTGACCGCCACCCCCGCCGCCGCCCTCCTCGCCGACGACACCTTCCGCAGGCTCATCACCGAGCACACCGGCTGGGAACCCGTCCTGGAACCCGTCGAACCCGCCGCCCTGCTCACCCCGTCCGCGGTCGACCGCAACCTGCGCTCACCGGCAGCCCTCCTGCGCGCCGACGCCGAAGCCATCGCCTTCCACGGCCGCGCCACAGAACTCACCGACCTGAAGGCATGGTGCGAGAACGGCCCGCCCGCCATCGAGGTTCGGGTGCTGACCGGGCCCGGCGGGCAGGGCAAGACCCGCCTGGCCCGACGCCTTACCGACACTCTCGGCCGGCAGGGCTGGGCCACCGGGCACCTGGCCCCGGACCTCACCGACGCCCCCGCCCTCGACGGCACGCCGCCGGACTTCACCACCCTCAACACCGCCCTGGCCCTGCTCCTGGTCGTCGACTATGCGGAGACCCGGCCACGCCTGCTCCGCCGACTCCTCACGCACCTGCACCACTCCCGCCACCGGGTACGCGTCCTGCTGCTCGCCCGTTCCGACGGTCAATGGCGCACCGGCTCCCTCCAGGCTGTCCCCGCCGTACGCGACCTCCTCGAACAAGCCCCCCTCACCCCACTCGCCCCGCTCATGCCCACCAGCCGGCCCGCAAAAGACCGACGCGACGCCTTCCACCAAGCTGCCCACGACCTCGCCCGCCTGCTCCCGCTCATCCCAACCATGCCCCCACACGACTGGACACTCCTGGCCGCCGCGCTCCCGCCCCCTGCCGACCTGCACGAGCACCGCTACGACAACGTCCTCACCCTTCAGATGACCGCCCTGATTGCCCTCCTGCAGCACGGACCCCACCCCGTCGACTCTGCCCCCGGCGTACCGCCGGAGCGCACCCTCCTCAAACACGAGGACCGCTTCTGGGAGGCCAGCGCGAAAGCGCCCGGCCACAGACTCGACCTGCCCGCCCCGACCCTGGGCGCGGCCGTGGCGGTTGCGGCCCTGTGCGGAGCCAGCACCAAGGACGAGGCCCTGCACGTCCTCACGACTCTCCCTGGCCTGCCCGCCCACCAGATGCCGTCCGCCGCCGCGTGGCTCGCCTCCCTCTACCCGCCCGACGGCGACCGCTACTGGGGTTCCCTCCAGCCCGACCGCATCGCCGAATACCACGCTTCCCACACCCTTACCGAAGACACCATCACTCTGCCCGACCTGCTCGACGCGGCAGCACCCGGACAACAGGCTCAGGTCGTGACCGTCCTGGCTCGCGCCGCCATCGCCCACTACAACGCCGACCGCACCCCCGACAGCGAAAACGTCCTGAACACTCTGGACATGGCCTTGGATGCCGCCCCTCTATCCCACCAGGCCCTCGAAACCGCGACTAACGCGCTCCCCGAGTCCCGAATCACCAGCCGACTCGCGCTGCGCCTCACCGCCGCCCTCGTCCACGTCTGCCAGCAACGTGCGGCTGATAATCCGGGCGCCTACGCCGATCTCGCCGGGTGGCTGAGCAACCTTGGCACCCGGCTGGCGGCCATGGGACGACTGAGGGAGGCGCTGATCGCCGATCAGCAGGCGGTGGAGATCCACCGACGGTTCGCGGCGAGCAACCCGGCAGCCTACGAACCCAGTTTCGCCCGCTCGCTGCTAAATCGCGGCATCCGGCTCGGGCGTATGGGGCGGCAGGAAGAAGCTGTGGCGGCCGTTGAGCAAGCGCTGGAGATCTTTCAGCAACTCGCTGCGGAAAATCCGGCTACCCACGAACCCGAACTCGCGGCCTCGTTGTCCATCCTCGGCGCCCGGCTGGCGGCCGTGGGGCGGCCGGAGGAGGCGCTGACCGCTGATCAGCGGTCGGTGGAGATCCTGCGGCGCCTCGCGGCAGGCCGCCCGGCTGCCTACGAAACCGACCTGGCGGACTCGCTGTACAACCTTAGCGTCCGATGGGCAGAAGCAGGACAGCAGGAGAAAGCCCAGACCGCTGCTGAGCAGGCGGTGGAGATCTACCGTCGATTCGCGGCGAGTAATCCCGCCGCCCACGAACCCAGACTCGCGCAGTCGTTGTCCCGCCTCGGCGTCCTGCTGCGACGTAGGGGGCATAGAGGCCGGCAGGAAGAGGCTATAGCCGCCGTTGAGCAAGCGCTGGAGATCTGGCAGCGCCTCGCCGCGGAGAATCCGGCCGCCTACGAATCCGAACTCGCGCGTTCATTGATGCACTTCAGCAACCTGCTGTGGAGTGCAGGGAGGCTGAGGGAGGCTATGGCCATCGATCAGCGTGCTGTGGAAATTTTGCAGCGGCTTGCGGCGGACACTCCGGCTGCCTACGAGTCTGATCTCGCGGCCTCGCTGTACAACAAAGGCAACCGATTGGCGGAGGCAGGTGATGTTTTCGGGGCACTAAGCGCGACGATGATGTCTGAGGAACTCTTCCGCGGACTTGCTGCGAAAATACCCTCTCTACTCCCCGAACTGCATGCGGCGCAACATGCGTTGACGCTTCGCAGAGCGGGGTTGCTTGAACATTACGGGCACCTCAAGGGGGCGGAATCCCTCCGCCGCTGGCTCAGCAATCCGCTCCCACCCCATTCTCACAGTTGAAAGACGCATCTGAACTCTGGGTGCCCAAGATGCGCTGAGCCCTGGCCGGGTGAGACTGAGCGCTTCATCTGGCAGATGCGTGCTTGAGTTGGCGGGTGAGCATTTCAGTTGGTGGGGCTGCGCCCTGGTCGGTGAGGGGGGGGCGAGTTTGGACCCGTACTTCTGGAGTGCTGTGGCCAGCAGAGCACGGCACCCACGACGAACTCATCGCCGCACGCGGGCGGTACGCCGTCATTCGACGCGCAGGCAGCCCAGTACGCCCCCACCGTCGCCATCCCGAACCCCACCGCCCCCACGGTCGCGGACCCCGCGTGACCGGCTCGGACCTGCGGCCAAGCACTTGCCGCTACAGCCGTAGATCGTGATCTTCATGCTTGTTGACGAGCGTGATCCGGTCGCCGCGGCGGCCGGAGGCCGGTGTCCCGCAAGCAGCCCGTGTGCGCATCCATGGTCAGGCACTTCGGCGACCGCTGGGTCACCTGCCACCCCGGTGAACGAGATGGGGCCACCGAGCATTCAGGAATGTCCTTCCCAGCTCGGCCGGCCCCATCACGCACCCAGGGCCGTTCACGGTGAGAGCGGACGACGGGTCAGACGTACCGTCATGATTTGGAAGGGCCGCAGAGCGACGGGGATCCCGGCATCGGTGACAGGCAGGTGAGGGGCGTCCGCCAGTGGCCTTTCCAGCAGGTCGGTCGTCAGCGCGGTGTTCACCGGGAATCCGGTACGGAGGTGTGCCGCGGCCCGTCCGCCGAGCGACTCGTAGAGGCGCACGATCACGTCCCCCGAGCAGTCGTCGGCGAGCTTGACCGCTTCGATCACGACCGCGTCGTGATCGACTTCGACGAGGGGCGGGACGGCGGCCGTCCCGGCGACCGTGCGCTCGGCGAGGTTGAAGGCGTAGCCCTCGCGGACCGCGTCGGCGATGTCCGCGCCGACCACGAGTCCGTAGCGCAGTCGGTGGGCGCCTTGGTCTGCTTCCGGGTCGGGGAAAAGGGGCGCCCGGAGCAGTGAGAGCCGGGCGGTGGTCGTGGTGCCCCCGTCAGGGCGTACGTCCCGGGTGACGTCGTGGCCGTACGTCGAGTCGTTGACCAGGGCCGCTCCCCAGCCGGGCTCGGCAAGGTGCAGGAAGCGGTGGGCGCACACCTCGAAGCGGGCGTCGTCCCAGCTGGTGTTGGAGTGCGTGGGCCGCTGGACATGGCCGAAGGGGATCTCGCTGGTGGAGTGATCGGCGCGCAGGTCGAGGGGGAAGGCCGCCTTGAGGATCTTCTCGCGTTCCCGCCAGTCGATGGTGGTCTCGATGTCGAGTCGGCGGGTGCCCTCGCGGAGGGTCAGGAGCTGATGGACACGGGACCGGTTGAAGGACCGCACTATCTCGACCGCGTCCCCGCGGACGGTGACCTGATCCGCTTGGGTGAGGTCTTGAACGGTGTTGCGGTAGAAGGCGTCGAGGTCCCAGGCGTCCCACTGGTTCGGGAAGTCCTGGTGGAGCTGGAGGAGATTGCCGACGGCTCCGGGTGCGAGAGCCTCGCGTCCGGCGGACAGGTCGTAGGCGGAGGTGATCAGCCCGCGGGCGTCGACGGTGATGCGGACCAGTCCGTTGTCCAGGACGAAAGCGCCGTCATCGCCTTCCTGTACGGGTGTGGCCCGCGGTGCCGAGGCGCGCGGAGTACCACCCAGCGCGGGGACGCCGTCACGGGCGTGCGGGGCCGCGTTGAAGACGATCGTGTTTCCCTGCGCGTCCGGTGGGCCGGCGAGGCGACGCAACGCGGTTTCGACGAGGAGTTCCAGTTCCTGGGCCGCCTGCTCGTGAGCCTCCTCGGTCTCCCGGTGGACCCAGGCGATGGAGGAACCGGGCAGGATGTCGTGGAACTGGTGCAGCAGCACGGTCTTCCAGAGGCGGTCGAGCGCGGCGTACGGATAGGGGTCGCCGAGGAGCACCGAGGCGGTGGCCGACCACAGTTCCGCTTCCCGCAACAGGTGCTCGCACCGCCGGTTGCCCTGTTTGGTGGCCAGCTGACTGGTGAGGGTGCCGCGGTGCAGCTCCAGATAGAGTTCGCCGACCCAGACCGGAGCGTCCGCGTACTCCTCGTGGGCTTTGGCGAAGAAGTCCGCAGGACTTTCCATGTGCACCTTCGCGGAGCCTTCCAGATCCGCGAGCCGGTGGGCCCGTGCCAGCATCTCGCGCGTCGGGCCGCCTCCGCCGTCGCCGTAGCCGAACGGCACCAAGGAACGGTTCGCGGGCCCCTTGTCGCGGAAGTTGCGCTCGGTGTGGGCGATGTCGGCGCCGGAGAGATCGCCGTTGTAGGAATCGACGGGCGGGAAGTGGCTGAACACGCGTGACCCGTCGATGCCCTCCCACCAGAAGGTGTGGTGGGGGAAGGCGTTCGTCGTGTTCCAGGAGATCTTCTGCGTGAGGAACCAGTCGATGCCGGCGAGCTTCATGAGCTGGGGCAGCGCGGCGTTGTAGCCGAAGGTGTCGGGGAGCCACATGTCGCGTGTTTCGACACCGAACTCCTCCAGGTAGAACCTCTTGCCGTGGACGAACTGCCGGACCAGGGACTCGCCTCCCGAGAGGTTGGTGTCGGGTTCGACCCAGAGGCTGCCGGTCGGCAGGAACTGTCCGGTCGCCGCCTTCTCCAGCACCCGGGAGTACACCTCGGGGCGTTCCTCCTTCAGCCAGGCCAGCTGCTGTGCCTGCGACATGACGAAGCGGAAGTCGGGGTGATCGTCCATCAGCGCCGTCACGTTGGACACGGTGCGGGCTGCCTTGCGGACGGTCTCCCGAACCGGCCACAGCCAGGCCGTGTCGATGTGGGCGTGTCCGATCGCCGAGATCCGGTGGGCGCCCGCGTGCGCGGGCGCGGCGAGAACCGGGGTCAGCAGGGCCCTGGCCCGCCCGGCGGTGCCGCCGATGTCCTGGAGGTCGATCACGTCCAGGGCCTTGCCCACCGCGTGCCGGATCTGGTGGCGGCGCGAGGAGTCCTCGGGCAGTTGCCGCATGAGCCCGGAGAGCACGTCCAGGTCCTGGACCAGCTCCCAGACCGTACGGTCGAAGACCGCCGCGTCCATGCGCCGCAGACGGTACAGGGGGGTGTCGGCGGATGTCCCGCCCGCCTCCGCGCGGAGCCAGGGGGCCACGTCCCCGGCACGGGTGGGGACGAAGGGGTCGCCCGCCGCGTCGGGGTCGAAGATCAACGGGTTGGCGGCCGCCTCGATGTGAAACTCGAAGTCCTCACCGCCCTCGGCCCGTTCTGCTATCAGAAGCCAGGTGTTGCGCGGGTTGAGCGCCTTCACCGGAGAGCCGTCGGGGCGGTACACGAGCCCCTCGGCGGAGAACCCGGGCTGGGTGGCCCCGAAGCCGAGGTCGAGCACCGCCTCGACCCGCTCCCCCGCCCAGTCCCGGGGAACCGTGCCCCGGACCCTGAACCAGGTGGTGGACCAGGCCGGCCCCCAGCTCGCTCCGGGGGCGATCGGCCGGTAGGGCCCGGCTATGCCGTCAGGCACCGGCACGGGTTCGCCGGGGACGTGGTGGGCACTGACCTCGAGCGGGAGGGAGCGGACATGGACCGCGGGCCTCAGGCGCAGTTCGAGCACCCGGGCGAGGCGGTTCTCGGTGAGCGTGCGGTCGTCGTGCAAGGTGACTCCATCCAGAGTTCCGCGTGAGCGGAGGCAGGTCTGTCCGCGATGCCGACCGTGTGACGGCGGACATCGGCGAGAGCGGAGGTTCGGGTCTGCGGAGGTTCGGGTCTCAGGAAGGCTGCGTTCCGTACCGGATGACCTCGGTGGGGACCGTCGAACGTCGCGCGGGCATGTCGGCGCCGGCCCCGGCGCCGATCCGGTCGATGAGCATCCGGCCGGCCCTGCGCCCGATCTCGTCGGCGTCGTAGGACACGATCGTCAGCGGCAGACCGAGGACGTCCGCGAGGTCGAAGTCGTCGAAGCCGGCCAGGGAGACCGGTACGTCGAGGGTCCGCAGGGCGCGGATGGCGCCCTGGGTCAGACGGTTGTTGGTGCAGAAGAGGGCGGTGGGGGCGTCGGGGTCCCGCAGCAGAGCCAGCGCAGCCCGCTCGGCGGTGGCGACGTCGGTGGGCCCGCGGCGGACATGGCGCTCGTCCGGTTCCAGGCGGGCTTCCTCATGGGCGGCCCAGTAGCCACGGAACCGTTCGGCTCCGGTGTAGAGCGCGGGCGGATTCCCCAGGAACCCGATCCGGCGGTGCCCGTCCTCGATCAGCCGGCTGGTCGCCGCCTGGGCTCCGCCGAAGTCGTCCACGAGGACGCAGTCGGCTTCCATGCCCCCGGGCGGCCGGGAAGCGAGGACGATCGGAATGCCGCGCAGCGCGGCCGGTGCCAGATGGCGGTGGCTGCCGCCGGCCGGCACCACGATCATCCCGTCGACCTGGCTGGCGGCCAGGTCCTCCACCAACCCCTTCTCACGGTCGACCTGTTCGGCGGAGTTGGAGAGCAGGACCCGCAGGCCGTGCTCGTAGGCCGCCTCCTGGACGCCGAGCGCCAACCGTGAATAGAAGGGGTTGGCCAGGTTGGTGACAACCAGGCCGATCATTCCGCTGCCGCCGACCCTGAGGCGACGCGCCGTCTCGTTGCGGCGGTACCCCAGCGCGTCGACGGCGCCCAGCACCCGCTCCCTGGTGGCCTCGGCGACCTTGGGGTCACCCTTGAGCACCCGGGAGACGGTCATGGCGCTGACCTTGGCGTGCGTGGCGACGTCACGCATCGTCGGCGCGGTGACGCCACTTGGCCGGTGCTGCGCCACAGCCGTTCCTTCCCTCATGACGTCGGGGGGCCCGTGCCGCCACCGAGCTGCCGAATCCGCAGGCGGAGCCGCCATTCTAGGGAATACGAGAGTGGTATCCCCCTCCGCCCCGGTGGGCGGCCCCGGCAGCTCCCCCTGGGAGGACGGGAGTGTGGTTCTCACGAGGGGGCCTCTCTGCGGGAGTCGCCGCCCGGGGCGCCCGGGCGGCCGGCCGGGGAGAGGGCCCGCCGCGCCGGGCTGTCTTCCGGCGCTCTCCGCAGGGCCCAGTACGCGGCGCCGATCAGGGGCGCGTCCCCGGGCCGCCGGGCGGTGTGCAGGCTCATCCGGGAGACGATGCCGGCGGCTTCCCGCCCGACGCCCCGGGCCCCGAGGTCGAGGCCGCCGCGCAGGGCGGGCCCGATGAGATCCCAGGACTGGGCCATGGACCCGCCGACCACCGTCGCATCCGCCCGGAACGCGGCGCACCAGGGTGCCAGAGCCCGCCCCAAGGCCGTGAAGCACTCGCCGAGCACCGCGACGGCGTGCGTGTCCTCCCGGCGGGCCAGATCGGCGATGGCGCTGACGTCCGGTCCCTCGTCCGGCTCCGGAATGCCCGCGGCCCGGGCGTACCGCGAGCGGATCGCCCGGCGCGAGACCACCTCCTCCAGCGGCCGCCCGTCGAGGGTGATGTGGTGGGCCCGCCCGTCGGGGGGCACCGAGGTCCCCTCGGTGACCGGGTGGCCGTCGCACAGGAAGGAGGAGCCGACGCCGGTGCCCAGCGTGACGAAGACCGCCCTGTTCCACCGTGTCCCGGCGGGGCCGTGATGCTCTCCGACGGCGAACGCGTCGGCGTCGTTGAGGAAGCTGATGGCGCGCGGGCGGTTCAGTCGCTCCCGCAGTCCGGCGCCGACGTCGACGTCGTGCAACGCCTCGAACTTGCCGATTCCCCGGAACTTGCCGACACCGGACGCGTAGTCGAAGGGGCCCGGCACGGCTACGCCCCAGTGTGCTCCTGCGGGCGCCGCGATCCGGCGGGCGGTTCCGGCGAAGGAGTCGAGAATCTCCTCGGCTCCCGCGTCGGCGGGCACCGGCCCGCGCACGACGGATCCGTCGACCGGCAGTCCGGTCGCGGTGTCGACCAGGGCCGCGGTGACGTGGGTGCCGCCTATCTCCAGCACGGGGACCTGGGTCATGGCGATGTCACCAGCGACTTGACGACCTGTACGGGACGTGAGCCGACGGGCACGAGGCGATAGCCGCCGACGGATGCCGGGACGGTGAGGGTCTCGGCGAAGGCCAGGTCGTGGTGACGGCCGTCGGCGGTCTCCACCACCACGCCGTCCCCCGCGGCGACGTTGAGGATGTGGAACCGGCCCTCGGTGTCGTCCTCGGCCGGGCTCGTGCCGTCGAGCACGAAGCGGTGGACCGCGTAGAACATCTCGGGAAGGGCGCCGATCACCTCCTCCCGCCAGCCCTTGCCCTCGCGCAGGACGCGGGGCTGCTGGACCAGTTCGTCGGCGACTCGCGCCCCGCGCCGGTCGGTGTCGAGGTTGGCGAAGCCGTGGCGGTGGGACAGCGGCCTGGGTACGCCGGAGGTGGAGCGGCGCAGCCAGTCGTAGAAGCGCAGGGAGTACAGATACGGTGTCGCGCTGATCTCCAGGACGAGGTTGCCCGCCCCGGAGGAGTGCGGGGTGCCCGCGGGGATCATGAACAGTTGGCCGGGGTCGGCGGCGAAGGTCTGCACGTGGTTCTCGACGCGCAGCGGGACGCCGTGCGCCGAGGACGCCTCCACCTCCTTGCGCAGGAGGTCGACGTCCGTGTCCTGCCGCAGCCCGAGGAATACCTGGGAACCGGGGTCACTGGCCGTGACGTAGTACGTCTCGTGCTGGGTGTAGGGCCAGCCGAAGGTCTCCCTCATGTACTGCTCGCGCGGGTGGCAGTGCAGGGAGAGGTTGCCGCCCCCGACGGTGTCCAGGTAGTCGAAGCGGATGGGGAACGACGTGCCGAAACGCCGGTGTACGTCCGTGCCGAGGAACCGTTCGGCGTGCAGTACGCACAGCAGTTGGAAGGGCAGCTCGACCTGTGCCCCGGCGTCCTGGCCGACGAGGACGCCCGCTTCGGGAGCGATCAGCTCGTAGCCGAGAGCGGTGTTGCCGTCGTCGGGCTCGAAGCCGAGCTTGTCGGCGGCCCAGTGGCCGCCCCAGGCGGTGGAGTTGAAGTAGGGGCGGGTGCGCACCGGCTGTTCGGCGAGCCCGGCGAGGGTGGCGCGCATCGCCGTGCCGTCCAGGGAGGAGGGCGTCCGGTGGTCCTGGACATCGACCCAGCGGTCGATCCTCGGCGCCAGCGCGTCGCGGTGCCTGTCGGTGACGGGCCAGTCGATGTAGAAGAGGCTGCGCAGTTCACCCGGTGTGTCGGGGCGTCCGAGATTGGCCCCCACGGGCAGCGTTCCGGACGCCACGGCCCGCTCGGCGTAGCGCTTGGGCAGCTCCGCCCACCAGATCAGATCGGGTGAGCAGAGAGCGGCGCCGGGGCCGAAGACCAGCAGGACGCCCTGTGCGGGCCGCTCGACGGAGGGCGCGCCGTCGAAGAGGTCGGCCATCTCGAACTCGGCGAGCGGCAGGAAGAAGGCATCGGAGTCGGAGGGAGGCGTGCACAGGCGCTCCACCGCCGCCGACGACCAGCGCTCGCGCACATCGAGGACCGTGACCGGGATGTCGCGATCGCGCAGGGCGGCGGTGATGCCCTGCGCGACCGCCCTCCAGTCCAGCGCCGCCGGCCCGTCCACCGCGAGAACGGCGGGCGCCGTGGGCATCGTCGCGACCGCGTCGTGCCACCCGCCGGCCACGGTGCCGAGGGCCGGGTAGCGCGGGTTGCGTTCATAGGGGCGAGGCTCTGCGCGCACAGGTACTCCTGGAGAGGTGGGTGGGGTGTGCACTCGAATGGTAACGATAACTTTCTGACCCAACAAGGGGAGAGTGCGCGGTAGACACATACAGCCTGCTAGACAGCGAAGCGAGATGTTTTCTCGCCACAGGACCTTGTCCAGCCCATGTGGTGTCGTTAACATCTTGGCAATCCGGACCGCCGCAGCGTGCGGTACGGCGAGATCTCTCGGAGGGTCGCACCCTCCCACCCATCACACCCCAGAGCCGGGATCCCCGTCGGGTCCAAGGGAAGGGAACCATGAGATCAATCGGCCAGGCGACACCACAGTCGCCCCCTCCGCTCGGCCGCCGCAGCGTCCTGGCGGGGATCGGAGCGGGAGCCGCGGCGATGCTGGCCGGCTGCGCCCGGGGGAACAGCACGGCGGTCCAGCCGGGGACCACGTCACTCGCCAACGACAACGCCACCTGGGACCAGGGGTACGTCGCGGCCGGGCGCGAGCTGAAGAAGCTCACCGGCTACGCGCTGCGGCCGCTGTCCAACCCGAACCCCACGTCGTACAAGCAGGTCACGCAGATCTCGTTGCAGACCACCAAGGCCACCGACATGATCAAGTGGGCGTCGGGCTACTTCCTCAAGTCCTTGGCCCGCACCGGGGAGCTCACCGACCTCTCCTCCCTGTGGAGCGCGTACGAGCGCAAGGGCTGGGTCACCGAGCAGGCCCGGGAGCCGATGTCCTACCGCGGCGCGGTGTACGGGGTGCCCCTCTACGAGTCGTACTACGTGCTCTTCTACAACACGGCCCTCTTCCGCAAGCACGGGCTGCGTGCTCCCGACACCTGGGAGGAGCTGCTGCACAACGCCGAGGTGCTGAAGAAGGCCGGGGTCATCCCGTTCGTCGCGACACAGACCGGCAACTGGCCCGCGTACGAGTGGTTCCAGGAACTGGTCAGCAAGGTCGACCCCGAGTTCTACGGAGAGCTGGTCAGCGGGAAGGCGCGGTACACCGACCCGCAGGCGCACCAGGCCCTGCAGATCTGGCAGGACTTCATGCGCAAGGGCTGGATGACGCCGGCCGACTTCGACCAGAACAACGGAGCCGCCGCCCTCAAGTCGGGGCGCGTCGGAATGTTCCTGCACGGCTCCTGGCAGTCGCAGGGAATCGCCGCCACGGGTCTGAAGCCCGGTACCGACTTCGACGCGTTCGTCCTGCCGCCGGTCGAGTCCTCCACCCGACGTTCCGTGATCACCGAGTCCGGTGTGCTCGCCGTCCCCAAGAAGGCCGTCTCGCACGAGGCGGCGATGGCGAACGCCGCGAACTGGCTCGACCCGAAGGTCCAGAAGGTGTGGACCGACTTCCTCCAGGACGCCTCGGCCAATCCCCGCTCCAGGCCGGGCAATCCGGTGATGGCCGGCCTCAAGCAGCGTGCGCTGGAGGAGCGCTGGACGCAGCTGCCGCGCTACGGCGAGTCCGGCCCACCCAACCTCGTCCAGGGGAACACCGACGACCTGGGCGCTTTCATGACCGGCGCGTCCTCCCCCCGCTCCACGTTGCGCAGCATGGCCGACCGGGCGGCGAAGGAGTGGGCCGCGTGGGAGAGGGACGAAGCATGAGCTCCTCCGTCGAGCAACGCCGACCGTTGTCGCCCCGGCCGAGCGCCCGCCCGGATCAGCATCCGGGTCGGCCCGCGGACCGGCGCCACCGGCCCCGGCAGGCCGGGAGCAGGCTGGCCGGCGCCGGATTCCTGGCCCCCGCCGTCCTCTTCGTCGGCGCCCTGCTGCTGCTTCCGTTCGCCACGACCATCCACCGCAGCTTCTTCGACGACCGGCGCGTCTCCGGCTTCGCCGGTCTCGACAACTACACGCTCTTCCTCAACGACCCGACCCTGGTCCGGTCGGTCCAGAACACCCTGATGTGGGTGGTCGGCTCGGTGGCCCTCCCGATGGTGCTGGGTCTGGCCATCGCGGTACTCACCCACAGCGGCGGGTGGTCCCGGGTGGCCCGGTTGCTCGTCGTCCTGCCCTACGCCCTCTCCGGTTCAGCCGTCGCGGTGGTGTGGAACTTCGTCCTCACCACCGACGGCGCCGCCAACCAGGCCCTCAGGGCGTTCGGGCTCGACTCGTTCGCACAGGGATGGCTCCTCGAATGGCCGGGCAACACGCTGGTCATGATCATCGCCAACACCTGGCAGGCCGCGGGCGTCGCCGTGATCCTCTTCCTGGTCGGACTGCAGACCATCCCGCCCGAGACCCTGGAGGCCGCCGCCCTGGACGGCGCGGCCGGCTGGCGGAAGTTCTGGTACGTCGTCCTGCCGCAACTGCGGACCGTGTCGGTGATCGTCGTCGGCACCAGCCTCGTCGGCGGCCTCAAATCCTTCGACCTGATCTGGGTGCTCACCCAGGGAGGACCCGGCAGACAGTCGGAGACGCTCGCCGTCTCGATGTACCAGGAGACCTTCCTCGCCCTGCACCCCGGAGCGGGCGCGGCGGTCGCGGTCGTCCTCACCGCCATCGTGCTGCTCACCTCGTGGCTGTACCTACGGCGTCAGCTGACCCCGAAAGGCACCTGATCATGCCCACCCACACCACGCCCCGGCCTGCCCAGCGGCCGCGCCCCGCACCGGGACGCGTGCTGCGCAACACGGTCCTGGTGGTCACCTCGCTGGTCTGGGCGCTGCCCACCTGGCTCCTGCTCGTCAACGCCCTGGTGCCCGCCGCCGACTACAGCGGGGAGCCCCACTGGTGGCCGCAGGGGTTCGGCCTCTTCGACAACATCTCCCAGGCCTGGACGCAGGCAGAACTGGGCCCCGCCATGGGCAACAGTCTGCTCTACGCCGTCACCAGCGCCACGGCCGCCATCCTGGTGGCCACCATGGCCGCGTTCGCGACCGTCATCATGCCGGTCAGACGGAAGACCCTGTGGTTCTGGCTGATCTACTCCGGAACCCTGTTGCCGCTCCAGGTCTTTCTGCGCCCGCTCTTCCTCGCGTACGCCGACACCGGGCTCTACGACGCCCAGTTCGGGCTGTTCCTGGTGTACGTCGCGATCGCCGTCCCGTTTGCCTACTTCATCATGCGGAACTTCGCGCTGACCCTCGCACCGGAAATCATCGAGGCCGCCCGGATGGACGGTGCTTCGTGGTGGCGGATCTTCTGGCAGATCCATGTGCCGCTGTCCTGGTCCGCCATGGTGGCCGCCTTCGTCTTCCAGTTCGTCGCCGTCTGGAACGACCTGCTCTTCGGCATCACGCTCTCCACCAGCAGCAACATCCGCCCGGTCATGGCCGCGCTGGCCGAACTCCAGGGCAACTACTCCAGCGTGGGGCCGCCGGTCGTCCTCGGCGGAGCCCTCCTGGTCTCCCTGCCGACCGTCGTCCTGTTCTTCTCCGCGCAGCGCTTCTTCGTCAGCAGCCTCAGGCTGCACGGCTGAGTCCCGGGCGCCAGCCAGCCACCCCCTCCGCTCCACGAAAGGCAGACCATGATGAAGACACCCGTACGAGCCGCACTGGCCCTGGCCGTTCTCTGCGGGGCTCTGTCGGCGAGCCCCGCCGCCGCGGGCGGCACAGGAGCGGAGACCGACCCCTCCGCCTGGGCCCACCGCGCCGAGACCAGCTACCGATCACTGCAACGGCACCTCTACCAGGGACCGGAGCAGCACGGCCTCTACCTGGAGAAGACTCCGCGGACCCAGGAGGAGAACGAGCACTCCTACATCTGGCCGCTGCGCGAGGCCGCTGCCGCCACCGTCGACCTGGCCGAGCTCCCTCGGGCCGGCGCCCGCTACAAGCAGGACGCGGCCGAGCGCTTCTCGACACTTCGGCTCTACTTCAACCCCCGCGACGGCAGGCCCGGGTACGACTCCTACCTGCCGGCCCCGCTCGGCCAGGGCGGCGACGTCTTCTACGACGACAACGCTGTCGTCGGACTGACCTTCCTCGACCAGTACCGGTCGACCGGGGACGAGCTCTATCTCCGGCGGGCGGCGGAGACCTTCGACGTCGTCGGCCGGGGCTGGGACGACGACCCCGCCAAGCCGTGCCCCGGAGGCATGCACTGGGTCGACTCACCGGACAACTACATGCGTGCCGCCAACGTCACCGGACTGTCCGCCCAGTTGGCCGCAGAGCTCTACGCCATCGAGGGCGACGGGCGGTACCTCGCGAGCGCCGAGAAGTGGTACGAGTGGAACTGGTCGTGCCTGCGCCGCTCCCCGGGCCTGTACGACAACAGCCGTGACGACGACGGAACGGTCAACAAGACCCTGTGGACGTACAACTCCGGCGCGATGATCGGGACCGCCACCACGCTCTACAGCGCCACCGGGGACCGCACGTACCTCGACCGCGCCGTCGAGGACGCCGCGGGCTCGCTCGCGTACTGGAAGCAGGGCGAACGGCTGCATGACCAGCCGGCCATCTTCAACGCCTTCTACTTCGACAACCTCCGCATCCTCGACGAGGTGCGCCCCGACCCGGACTACCGCGCGACGGCGGCGGCCTACGCCGAGCGAACCTGGAAGGAGAACCGGACGCCCGCCGACGGGCTGTTCCGGTTCCAGCCCTCCGGCGGCGGCGACCACGCCCCGGGAGCGCAGGCGGAGACGCTCCATCAGTCCGCGATGGTCCAGATCTTCGCCGGCCTCGCCGCCGACCCCTCCTGATGCTCGGCCTCCCGAGCGACACCTGACGGCACAACCACGAGTGGAGACCCCTCCCATGCCCCGCCCCGAACTCGCACGTCCCTCCTGGTGGGACTCGAACATGGCCCGCGACATCCTGCGGCAACGCGCGGTGTCCTGCGAGAGGACCCTCGCAGGACAGCGGGTCAGGTTCTCCTGCGAACCCCTCCTGCGACGCGACGGCGCGGGCGGCCTGCTCCAGTCGGTCCGCGTCTCGGCCGGCCGGCCGGTCACCCGCGCCCGCGTGACCTCGCTCACCGGCAACGAGCTGCGCTGCGACATCCTCCCGGGACCGGGCGGGGAAACCCGGCTCCTGGTTCCGGAGGTCGACTCGGCGACGCCCGTCCTGGTCGAACTGCCGGAGCTCGCCGACGACGAGAGCACCGAGGTGCTGCTGACCCCCCAGCGCCACTGGACGCTCCACCTGGTCCAGCACGCACACCTGGACATCGGTTACACGGACCCGCAGAGCACCGTGCTCGCCGAAGGACGCAAGTACCTCGATTCCCTGCTCGAACTGTGCCGCACCACCGACGACTGGCCGGACGAGTCCAAGTTCCGCTGGGCCGTCGAGGGCTTCTTCAGCTACGAGAACTGGTCGCAGAACCGGCCGCCCCGGCTGGTCGCGGAGTTCCTCGACCGTGTCCGCGAGGGTCGTATCGAGCTCACCGCGATGCCCTTCAACCTGCACACCGAGACGTGCTCCACCGACGAACTGCATGAACTGCTGCGCCCTGTACGCGAGTTGCGTGCCCGGCATGGTATCGATATCAACACGGCCATGCAGACGGACGTGCCGGGACAGGTCGTCGGGCTCCCCGACGTCCTCACGGACAGCGGGATCCGGTATCTCTCGGTCGCCCACAACTGGGCCGGCCGTGCGGTGCCTCACCACGTCGGGGGCCAGCATCTGCCGCGGCTGTTCCGCTGGCGGGCGCCGAGCGGACGTGAGGTGCTGGTGTGGCGCACCGACACCCCGCACGGTCTCGCCTACATGGAGGGGTCGATCCTCGGGTTCGACGAGTCCTTCGACTGTGTCGACGACCTGCTGCCCGCCTATCTCTCCGCGCTTGCGACCCACCAATACCCTCACGAGGGCCGCGGGATCCCGGGGTTCCCCATCCTGGACGAGGAGTTCAAGGGCGACCCCTACCCGTGGGACATCCTGCACCTGCGGGTGCTGGGCAAGTTCGCCGACAACGGTCCGCCGCGCCGTGTCATCGCGGACACGGTACGCCGCTGGAACGAGGAGTGGGCCTTCCCCGTCCTGCGCACCTCGCGCAACGAGGACTTCTTCGCGGACGCCGAGGAACGGCTCGGGGAGCGGCTGGAGACGTTCGAGGGCGACTGGACGGACTGGTGGGTCGACGGCGTCGGCGCGGGTGCCGTACCGCTGGCCGCCACCCGGGACGGTCAGGCGGCGCTCGCCGACGCACAGACCCTGGCGGGGCACGCGGAGATCCTGGGGGCACCGGGCGGAGCGGGCATCACGGCAGCGGCGCCCGAGGTGTACCGGGCGGCCTCCCTGTTCAACGAGCACACCTGGGGCGCCGGTGACCCGTGGACCCACGGCGACCACGGCCACGCGTCGGGCGAGCGGCAGTGGCACTGGAAATACGCCCAGGCCCTGCGCGCCCAGGACGGGGGGCAGACCCTCCACGACGCCGCGAGTACGGCGCTGGGGGACGCGCTGGCCCCGCGCGAGGGGACGCTCGCCGGTTTCTACATCGTCAACACGTGCGGCTGGGACCGGTCCGAGGCCGTTCGTCTCTTCCTCCCGGAGAGCACGGCGCCCCTCGACGCGGCGGTCCGGGTCGTCGACTCCCGCGACGGTGCCGCTCTCGAGGTGACCGAAGAGGAGCAGAGCAACGAACGCCACCGGGCGGCCGGTCGCTTCCTGCTGTTCCGGCTGGCGGACGTGCCGGCCCACGGTGCCGTACGGGTGGACATCGAGCCGGTGTCGCCCCGTACGGCCGGGCGGCCGGTGGAGCGGGACTCCCACGCGGACACCTCCACGGTTCTCGAGAACGAGTTCCTCCGCGTCCGGGTCGACCTGAGGTCCGCGTGCATCGCCTCGGTCCTGGACAAGCGGACCGGGAACGAGCTGGTCCGGCAGGACGCCACGGTCGGTTTCAACGGCTATCTGTACGACCAGTACGCGACGGCCGGCGGATTCAATCACCAGTCGAGCAAGACCACGGCGGACGACTCGATGCATCTGCTGGCCGCACGGCAGACGGCCCCTCCGGCAGCCCTGGTGGAACGGACCACCGACGCCACCGGCCAGGCGCTCGTCTATGAATGCGCCCCGGCCGGAACCCGACGGCTGCGGGTCACGGTCCGTCTGCCGCACGGGAGTGCGCGGATCGATATGGAGAACCGGATCGACAAGTCCGCGACCCTGACCAAGGAGAGCGCCTTCTTCTCGTTCCCCTTCGCCATGGAGTCCCCGTCCGTGCGGATGGAGGCGACGGGCGGGGTCACCGGGACAGGACTGCCCACGGTCCCCGGTTCGGCCCGGCACATGCGGGCGGTACGCCGCTGGGTCAGCCTGGAGGAGAACGGCCTGAGCGCGGCCCTCGCCACGCAGGACGCGCCGCTGATCCAGGTCGGCGGGATCGCCGTCCCGTACGTGCCGTATCCGCAGTCGCTGGCCCAGGAGGAGCCGGGCACGGTGTTCTCCTGGGTCCACAACAACATCTGGGACACCAACTTCCCCTCGGAGCAGGCATTCGACCACGTGTTCCGGTACAGCGTCGGATGGGAGGGCGCACCGGCCCTCGCCGGCCCGGTGCTCGGCATGCGCACGGCTGCCGCCGGCAGCCGCCCCCTGGTCGCGGTACGAGCCCTGCGGCCGCCCGAGGCCGAACCCCGCGCCGCCTACGCGCTGCTGTCCCTCGACGACCCACGCATACGGATCGTCGGTCTGACAGTGCCGGAGCCGGGACGCCTGCTCGTACGACTGCAGTCCCTCGCCGAGGAGCCCGTCACCTGCCGACTCGCCGTACGCTTCCCCGCCCGGGACGCGAGGGCGGCGGACTACCTCGGCCGCACAGGCGCCGCGATACAGATGGGGCCGGACGGCTCCCTGCCCGTTTCCCTGCCCAGGCTGGGCACGGCGGCAGTGGCACTGACGACAGCGGGCTCTCCCGAGGGGAGGTGACCGGGGCAGGGATGCACGTGGTCGCCCGAACCACCTGACGACCACGGTGCGACCGACCGTTCTCAGGGCCTCGGGGCGGGTGCTCTCCCGCCCCGAGGCCCTGGGGAGCCGTCCAGGGCGCGGGGAGGGCCAAAGGGTCGATGCAGGCAAACCACGCGTCCTGCTCCTCAGGCGGCTGAGAGCGCTGGTACTCGTCCCACGTGGCGAACCCCTCCGGTGGCGGCGGAACGACGTATCCCAACACCTCACACCGGAAGCGAGCGAGGCGCCCAGGCTCTGCGCAGGCGAAGGTGACTTGGAAGTGCTTGACCCAGGACATCGGCGCTCCCTACCAAGAGTGCTCTGCTGCCCGCTTCCTCAGATGGATCCCCCCAGCAGTGCCTGGGGAAGAGGAAGGGACCTGGGCGTTCGACAAACGGAGAGAGCAGCCCGGCTGGCTCAAGTGCTGGTGGCCAATGCTCACTTGGTATGGCTGCCGCGTCGGCCTCGACGCCGTGGGGAAGCACGCTGTCGCCGAGCTTGCGGGATGCTTTGCCGGTCAGCAGGGGGGTGCCCCGGCCGGGCGCGGAGTGGGCGGGCAGGTCGAGTACCCGGGAGTCGTTGAGGAAGAAGCGGCTGCGCATTTCGCAGCCGTGTTCGGTGGGGCGGATCTGGTGGATGTGTTCGCGGGCCGCCGTAGGCGCCGCGGAGGGCTGTCAATGCTGCAGGAGGTCCGCGGTGAACCAGCGTGTCGCCAGGTCGATGGTCTCCTGCAGGTGGTCGTCGAAGAGTTCGAAGTGGGTCTGCGGGAACTCCACGATCTCCACGCCGACGACCGGTTCGAGCGCCTTGCGTGCGGGGCCGACGGGAGTGATCGCGTCGTCGGCGGCGAGAACCACATGCAGGGGGGCTGAGATGGCCTGGAGTTGGGTGGCCGGGTAGTAGTTGGCGAGGTTCCACAGTGAGGCGAGGGTGACCTCGTTGCGGTAGGTCGGTGCGTCGGCCGTCATGCGCTGGGTCCATTCCCACGCCCCGTCGCTGTTCATGGCGGCGATCTCGCCGGGCTTTCCGCTGCTGGGGATCATCTGGGGTTCCTCACCGGCGGCCATGCGCCCGGCGGCGTCCTCGATCGCGGTGACGAGTTCGGCGGGCTGGGTCGAAAGGTCCAGGCCGGTGAAGGGGATGAGGACGACGGTGGAGCGCACCCGCGCGTCGGTGGAGGCCACGGCCAGTGCGTGGCCACCGGACATGCTGGTGCCGAACAGGCCCAGACGTTCCGCGTCGATGTCCGGATGGGCGCTCAGGTACTCCAGTGCGTCCCGGTACGCCTGCTGCTGGGCGTCGAGGTCCATGTGCTGGCGGGGCTCGCCCTCGCTGCTGCCGAAGCCGGCGTAGTCGAACGCCAGCACGGCGATCCCGGCCTGGTTCAGCGCCTTCGCGTAGGCGGGGATCAGCATCTCCTTTACGCCGCCGAAACCCGGTCCGTACGCGACCCCGGGCACCGGGCCGACCGCGCCGTCCGGAAGGTACAGATCGCCCTTCAGCCGCACGCCGCCGGAAGGGAATTCGATGGTGTGGGTACTCATCACAGCTCCTGGTGAGGTCCGGGCCGGGGCCACATGCAACGGGCTCCGCAGTCCGGACGGACCGCCCCAGCACTAACACCACAAGTTGAGCATTTTTACTCATCATGTGCAAGTTTTATTTGCTCACGTCGTGCAAGAATGTGAGGGTGAAACCTCCTCCCACACAGCAGCAGGCCGCCGGCCACGGACGGCCCGCGCGGGCCCGTGAGCGGAACCGGCTGGCGATACTGACCGCTGCGCAGAACGTGCTGTCCAGCAACCCGAACGCCTCGATGGACGAGATCGCCGAGGCGGCGAACATGGTGCGCCGGACGGTCTACGGCCACTTCCCCAGCCGCCAGGACCTGATCACCTCCCTGGTGGAACTCGGTGCGCAGGAGCTCATCGCCTATGTCGGCGACATCGACGTGCAGGCTCGCGACGCCTCTGCGGAGATGGCCGGACTCGTCCTGCGCACCTACGGCACGGCCAAGCGGTTCGGCCCGGTCATCGAACTGGCCCGCCGCACCTCCGCCGACACCGTGTTCGCGGCCATGGAACCGTTCAACATCGTCGTCGCCGCACTGATCCGCCACGGCCAGAAACAGGGAGCCTTCACCTCACCGCTGGACCCGGACCTGCTCGCGCACCTGCTCGAAGCCTGCGCCCTGGCCTTTCACTCCGCCCAGCAGAAACGGGCCTGGCAGGGAGGCGAGGAAGACGTCGCGCACAGCCAACTCCTTCTCCTCGGAGTCCCGGCAGACAAGGCACGCGCCACCGTCAACCAGGCCGCCGCTGTCCTCACTCAGGAAGCCGGAATGAGCTGACCGGGTCCGCAGCCGGCCCGCCGCCAACGCGGACAGAGTCCGGTGGACGCGGTTGGAGCCGAACCGGGTTCGCCGGCCCAGTCCCCGGCTGCCTCCCCGTGCCGGTGCCTTGGGCCGACGGTCCGGCCCGAGGCGGTGTTCTCACTCTGCGGGCGTCCGGGCCCCGGGAAAGCGGGAGATCTCTCGTTGGACGAGGTGGCCTTTCGTTCCGATGCAGCACGAAGTGGCCGTGCGTGCTGTGGTGACGCTGGATGCTCAGGTGGTACCCGTCGACCTGGTCGACGGGAAAGACGTAGCCGAGGCGCGCCGTTCCCGCCAGGACCAGTGACCTCGTCAGAAGCGCGGCGCCGAGAAGGCAGGCAGGGGGAAAAGCGTGGCAGCCCGGATGGTTCTCAGCCCCTCCCGCGGCGATGCGCCGTGCTACCCGGCGATCCGACCGGGGGAGATGTTGTCGCTGCTGTCGGCGAGGGCCAGGCGCGCCCGGAGGCTTTTGCCTACCGTTTCGCGGCGGACCTCGAAGCTCTGGCAGACCATGAGGACGAGTTCGAGGCCGTGCTGGCCGATGCGGGTGGGGTCGGCGTCCGAGGCCACCGGGAGGACCGCGCCGGAGTCCCACATCACGATGCTCAGCGTGGTGCCGTCGGTTTCCAGGTCCACCAGGCACGGCCCCGGCGCGTACTTGCAGACGTTCGTGGCCAGCTCACTGGCCACCAGCCGCGCCGCATCCATCGCCCTCGCGGACACCGCCCAGCCGCGGACGGTCTGCGCACCCGTGAGGAACTCCCGCACGAAGTCCCGGACCTTGGCGATATCACCCGAGACCATCTCGTACGAGGCGCTGCCCCGCATCACACCGGTGTCGCTCACATGTGCCTCTCCTCGGCCGGCACAGTCGCCACCCGGTACTTCATGATTTCCCCCGGTCGCCTACCACGCGATCCGTTGCTGTCCGGGTCCGCGCCGTCTGCTCGTACCCGGAACGCATACTTTCAGACCCCACACGGCTACGACCGCGGCAGCGGCTGCTGCTCCGGCCGGGTCAGGCGGCGCCGAGGGCATCCTGGACGGTCGGGTGGATACGCAGGACCATGTCGGCTCCCACCACGCTGAACAGCCGGGCCACGGTGAAGGACGGGGCAGCGATACGAAGATCGGCATGCTGGTGGGTGGCCAGCAGCATGCCGAGGAAGGAGGAGTCGACGAACGTGATGTCGGCGGCGTCCAGGACAACCCCGCCGTGCGCGGCGACCGCCGCATCGATCTGCGCCTTCAGGAGCGGCAGCGAATCGAGGTCGAACTCGCCGCGAGGGGCGATCACCGGCAGCGTCCGGGATCTGGGACCTGGGGAGTCAGGGGTAGCCATCGCATGATTATCGCAGCGCTGACTGCCGGTGCCGGTGCCGGTGCCGGTGCCGGTGCCGACCATCCTCCCTCCGGGCACTGTCCGGTCGCCCACCCAGGTCACAAGCGCCGAAGAGAGCACGCAGGCTTGACCGGTCAGCAACGACACAGGTGAGCCGGTCACCAGAAGAATCCTGACCAGACGTCGCACGCTTTCCCGCTCCGGCTCCTCGGTTCAGGCACCGGCTCTGCGGCAAGTGGTGCAGGCCACGGTCCCCCTCCCTGGCTCTCCCTGCCTGCCGTCCTGTCCGTGGAGAGGCAGATCACCACGGCGTTCTGCCGGCCGCACCCCGCCCCGGTGGAGCGTGCCTACCGCCCGAGATTCGTGAGTGGCGTAGCGGACTAGCAGGTTCAGACTGCGGTGCCTGACGGCAGCGCGCTCCGGATGCCTTCCCCACCCCAGGGCCCCCGGCACGGACGCCAAGCCGAGGGTCTGCCCCGTCGCCCGAAGGTTCCAAGCACCAGCGGCTCTGCCGAGATGTGTCAACCACACAGTGCGGGGAACCCCACGGAGCAGGCCGGGGACGGCGACGCTCCCCAGGGGGCCGGTCCGGTCCAGGCTCCCCCGGTCCGGCTACGTGCCGGGGGAGCCGCCCCGCCGGCTACCTGAGGCGGGGCAGCGCTCCGAGTTCGCTGACCTGGCGGGCGACTTCCCGGAGCTTGGTGTTGTGGCCCTGCGAGTGGCCGCGCAGCATGTTGAAGGCTTCGTTCTCGGGGACGCGGTGTCTGGCCATGAGGATGCCCATGGCCTCGCCGATCACGTGCCGGGTGGCCACGGCCTCGGTGAGCTGGGCGTGGCTGCGGGCGCTGGAGAGGGCAACGGCGGCGTGGGAGGCGAGCACCCATCCGGCCGTCTCGCTGGTCTCGGTGAACCGGCCCGGGAGCCGCGAATAGAGGTTCAGAGCGCCGAGATTCTCGTCGTCGGTGAACAGCAGGAAGCCCATCATGCTGCCGATCCCCAACTCAGCAGCCTGCGGAGCGAAGGCGGGCCACCGCTGCTGAAGCTCGGTCATGTCGGCGATCCGGAAAACCCGCTCCCCGTCCCGGCGGCGCGCCGCGTCGAAACACGGGCCCTCCTTCAGGCGCTCCTGCAACCGGTGGCTCTCCTCGGCCATCGGCCCGGTCGCCGCCAGCGTCTGCACCTGCTCGCCGCGCAGGATGAGGATCCCGGCCGCGTCGCAGCCCTCGACCAGCTCCGTCGCGGATCCGGCGATCCGCTCCAGCGTCCCGGCCACCGAGTCCTGCTCCAGCAGCTCGTGCGCCATCGCCGCTATCCGCTGCGCGAAACGCTGCCAGTCCATACCGCATCCCCTCGCCAGCCCCGGACGGGGCTTCGAATCCTCCCCCGATCCAACCAGTGGGACACCTGCCCCGGGCCCCGCCCCTCACGCGAGCCATTTAGACCACACCGCCCACGGGCCCTCAGGTTCCGTGCGGGAGGGCCAGGTCAGGCCCCGCTGTAGGTTTCCAGCGTCGGCGCGTTCGATGGTCATGATGTCGCGTAGCTCGTGGCGGCGGCCAGCTCGGAGATGGAGCGGGTGTCACTGCGCAGCGCGTCGCGGGCCAGGCTCATCCGCCATTCGATGAGGTAGGTCAGCGGGGCGGTGCCGATCTTGGCCTTGAACGCCGCGGCGAACGCGGATCGTGACATGTGGCTGATCGCGGCGAGATCGTCGAGCGTCGGCCCACGCCCGCATGCACGGCGCGCAGGGCCGCGCCGATGCCGTCCTCGACGAGGGGCGGCAGCACGTCGAGGAGCACCGAGCCGTTCGCCTCCTCGAAGACGAAGCCGGCGTCGACGGGCGTCGGAGGGGGCACTGCTGCGATCCCACGCGCGTTGTTTCGGCAGGTTGCGCGATTGACCCCCTCAGGATCGGCGGGTTCCTGGACCTGCACGAGCCCGAGCCTACTGTTCGGCAGCCGTTCCGCAGGGCCTCAAGGGATTGGCATCGGCTTGCGCGGCAATGCCCTATGGGTCCAGGCCGGGCGGTGCGTCCGGTGTGGGACAGATGCGGCTTCCCGCGTGGTCGAAGACGTACAGCTGTCTCAGGTCGACCAGAAGCGACACCCGGGCTCCGACCTGCGCGCGCTCCCGCGGGCCGGTTCGGAGCACCAGGTCGCTGGCTACCGTCGTGCGGCGCTCGTGCACAACGGTCGGTTTGCCGGAACCGGCCCCCTCTCCACGCGACACGGCCGCCCGTCCGTGGAGCAGAGCTGTCAGCCAGTGGGCCGTCCGGCCCGCTCCGCGCCTCCGCGACCTGGTCGACGAACGCCTGTCGGGGGCGAAGCGGGAGGCTTCCAAGTCCGGCACGAGCGCCGGGCGGGAACCGGTGTTCAGGTGCACGAACGCTTCGTGCCCCTGGTATTCGACGTGCTCCACTATGCCCGTCAGTGCCGCCTCGGACGGCCGCGCCTGGCTGCGCGGTGCCATGCGGACAGCCTCGGAGCGCAGCCCCAGGATGACCCGGCGTCCTTGCTGGATACGCAGGAGTTGGTGGTCGACGCTCAACGGTTCGGGGAACACGAGGCGTTGCCGTCCGAGTTCCAGCGTCATCGGGCCGTCCAGGGGTGCGAGGACGACGCCCTCGAGGAGATTGATCCGCGGGGTGCCGACGAACGCTGCGACGAAGACGTTGGCCGGTCTCGCGTACAGGTCGCGCGGTGAGCTCACCTGTTGCAGAACCCCGTCGCGCATCACCGCCACCCGGTCGCCCAGAGACATCGCCTCCGCCTGGTCGTGCGTCACGTACACGGTGGTGACCCCCAGGTCCTGGGTGAGGCGTGCGATCTCGGCCCGCAGCTGGCCACGCAGCTTGGCGTCCAGGCTCGACAGCGGCTCGTCCATGAGGAAGACGGAGGGCCGGCGGGAGATCGCCCGGCCCATGGCCACACGCTGGCGTTCCCCTCCCGACAGCTGTCCGGGGCGCCGGTCGAGCAGGTCCTCGATGGCGAGCATGTGCGCGGTCGCCGTCACGGCCGGGTCCGGGTCGACCCGCGGGTCCTGCAGGCGGAGAGGAAACCCGATGTTCTCACGGGCCGTCATCGACGGGTACAGCGCGAAGTTCTGGAAGACCATGGCCATGTCGCGCTCGCTGGACGTCATGTGGTTGGCGAGGTCGCCCGCCAGGAACAGTTCGCCGTCGGTGATGTCCTCGAGCCCGGCGATCAGCCGCAGAACGGTGGACTTACCGCACCCCGACGGACCGAGCAGGACGAGGAACTCGCCCCGGGCGACCGTGATGGAAAGGTTCCGGACGGCGTGGAAGCCGCCGAACGTCTTGTTGACCTTGCGGAGCTCGATGGCTCGACTCATGCGGACCGTCCGGGCGAGGAGGAGGACGTGTGGCGTCGGGCGAACCCCCGTCATCGGGTTCATCGGACTGGGGGCCGGTCGGCGGTCGCCACAGGGGACGGCGAACGTGCGGCAGGCAGACGGGTGGTCCTTGACCGAGGGGCCCCCAAGGAAAGGCGGGCCCCTCGGTGTTCACTGCGTCCCGGTGGGGACTACTCGATGTTGATCTTGAATGTGCTGGTCCTGTTGCGGACGTTCTCCGCGTTGCCGCTCATCCGCAGGTCGCGGAAGGTGACCTCGCCCACCGCGGGGCCCTGGCCGGGCTCGGGCATCTCGTTCGCCCAGATACCGAAGCCGGACTTGGCGTCGAACTCGTCTCCGCTCTTCTTGGAGTTCGTGATGGAGATGTCGGAGAAGATCGTGTCCTTGACCGGGAACTGCGGCTGGCCTCCCACGTAGTTGGTCTGGAACATCACACCGCCGTAGGTGGAGTCCTCGATGTCGACATCGTTGACCCGGATGCCCTGGAACACCTTGGAGGCGGAGAAGGCCCAGATGGCCGGGAAGACCTGGCCGTTCCAGAAGTGGCCACCGGTGCGTTCCAGGGAGACGTTCTCGATGGTCGTGGGCTCGGTCCCGAACCCGTTCATCGGGTACCCGAAGTCCAGGGACGAGATGGTGATGCCGGAGTAGACGAGCGTGTCCGCGATACGGATGTTACGGAAGGTGTTGTTGTAGCCGCCGTAGACAGCCAGACCCGCGGCCCTCCACGTCAGCGTCGACGTCAGATTCTCGTAGACGTTGTTCTTCATGTCCGCTCCGCCGGCGTCGATCGCCGAGAACAGCGCGAAACTGTCGTCACCCGTGGCACGCGCGTCGTTGTTGACCACGTGGTTGTCCGTCGAACCGTTGGTCATGTTCAGACCGTCGGCGAACATGTTGCGGATCCGGGAGTTCTTGATGGTGATGTTGTCGGTGTTGGCGCCCCAGTAGAGGCACACCATGTGCTCGTTCCAGATGTTGTCGATCGTGATGTCGGAGACGTTGGCGAAGTCGAAGACCTTGCCCGGGCCGTCGATCCTGGAGGTGTAGTTGCCGAAGTAGGCGAACCCGGAGAACGAGGACCCCTTGGCAGTGTTGTCGGCCCGGAAGCCGATGTCCGTGTTCTCCTGCGAGGAGGGGGCGTGGAACCGGGTGAACCAGGGGCCTGCTCCGACCACCTTCACGGCCTTGCCGTAGACCTGGAACTTGCTGGACGTCTCGTAGTTCCCGGCGGGCAGGTAGACCCCGGCCAGCTTGCCGGTGCTGTCCATGCGCACCTTGTCGAGGGCGTTCTGCACGTCTTGGTGCGAGAAACCGGCCGGTACGGTGTACGCCGCCGGGTCGGGGTTGGCCGCGGCGGTCGCCAGTTCGGTGTTGATGAAGTCGATGGCGTAGTTCGCGCTGTTGCCCGCGTCCTTCTGGAGGCGGATCTTGGAGCCCGCCGGGACCGTCCTGCCGAGCTGGAGGTTCGCCTCGTCGTAGATGTGCCGCGGGGCGCCGGCACCCGGGGAGTTGCTCGGGGCCGCCTCGTTGCCGTACAGCCAGGCGTACTTCGGCGTGAGGTCGATCTTCTTGAGGAACTCGCCGTCCACGTAGACGTTCAGCGTGGAGTCGGGGCCGTCCGGCATCGAGAACCGGGTCACGAGGGTGTTGGTCGCGGCGCGGGTGGTCCACTCCACGTACTGACCGGTCCCGGTGAGGGTCACGGCCTTGCGGCCACTGGCCTCGCCGGCGATGTCTCCGATGGTCCGGTTCGGTCCGACGGTCTTGGCTCCGCCGCCGAGCACGCCGTCCTCCGCCTCGTACATGTCGTAGGGCATGCTCGCCCCCCGGCCGACGAAGAGCGACTGCGAGGTGGTGTTGTTGGCCCGCTTGACGGGCAGCTCGTTGGCGTCGTCGGCGATGACGGTCTTGATGGTGTACTTGCCGTCGCCCGCCGTCCACGTCCCCAGGGTGACCGGGGCGGTCGTCCGGCCGGCGGCGATGACACCGTTGTGGGAAGCGCTGAGGGTCTTGACGGTCTCGCCCTTGTCGTCCTGGATCACCAGGCTGACGTCATGGCTTCCGGACGCCGAGTCGGTCGTCCCCTGGTTCTTGATCGCGACGGAGAACTTGACCTCTTCCCCGGCAGCGGGGCTGGAGGGCGCCCAGGAGACCGGGGCCGCGAGCAGGTCGGAGCTGTCCACCGGCTTGACGACGAGGGCCGCGGGGCGGGTGAAGACGTTGTTCCCCTCGTCCTGTTCGACGACCTTGTTCGCGGGGTCGACCACGGCTGCCACCGGGTAGCTTCCCTCGGCCTGGGCATCGATACGCGCCGTGACGTTCTCGGACGCGCCGGGAGCGAGCGCGGGTACGTCCGCCGAACCGACCTTCTCACCGCCCAGCGTGAAGTCCAGGGTGGTGGCCGCCGCTTCCTTGCTGCCGCTGTTGGCGACCGCGGCCGTGAGGGTGATCGGGTCGGACTCGACCGGGGCGGCCGGCGCGTGCGTGATGCCCGTGACCCGCAGGTCCGGGTTGGCGGCCGGCGTGCCGATCACCTGGACCTCGGACACCTGGGCCCCGGGGGCACCGGTGTTCTTGGTGAACTTGAGCTGTACGTCGGCGGCGGCCCCCGAGACGGGGATGGTCACGGTGTTGCCGTCGGCGGGTGAGAACGCGTAGTCCTTCGCCGCGGCGAGGTTCGTGAACCCCGTCGCGCCCTGGCCGCGTCCGAGCACCTGGATGTTCTGCGTGCGGGGCGACCAGGCGGCGTCGGGGTTGAGCTTGACGACGACCTGGCTGAGGTCGGCCTCGGAGCCCAGCTTCGTCGTCAGCGTCGTCGGGTAGGAGCCACCTCCGCCCTCCCAGTAGGTGCTGGTGAGACCGTCGTTGGCGTTCTTCGCGACGTAGGTGTCGTGGCTCGACGACGCCTCAATGGGCTTGCCCTGGGCGAGGTCTGCGCCGCCGCCGGAACCCCGGCGCGTGACGCTGTTGCTCGGCGCCGACGCGTTTCCGGCCGCATCCTTCGCCCGTACGTGGTAGGTGACGGTGGAAGAGGCGGACGGGCGGTGGCCGAACGCTGTGACGTTGCCCGCGACGGAATCGACGCGCTCGTCGTTCGCGTAGATGTCGTAGGCGGTGACGCCGACGTTGTCGTCGGACGCCTGCCAGGTGAGCTGCACCTCGCCGCCGGACTGCCGGAAGGCGAGGTTCCCCGGGGCGGTGGGTGCCTGGGTGTCGCCGCCAGCTCCCTTGCGGGTGACGCTGTTGCTGTTGGAGGAGGTGTTGCCCGCCGCGTCCTTGGCGCGGACGAAGTACGTCACGTCCGCGCCGCCGGGCTGGGTGTCGGTGTACGTCAGGGCGCTCGCGGGGAGGGTCGCGCGCAGCTGACCGTTGGCGTAGACGTCGTAGCCGGTGACGGCCGTGTCGTCGGTCGCCGCCTTCCAGGACAGCTTGATCTGCCCGTCGCCCGGCTCGGTGTAGGCCAGGCCCGAGGGGGCGGTGGGCGGCTGGGTGTCGCCGGCGGCGGGGCCGTAGACCTCCAGCTCGGAAAGCTGACCGGCAGGCCAGCCGGTGTTGGCGGTGATCAGCACACGCACGTACCGCGTCGTGGTGGCATCGAAACTGATGCTAGCCGCCTGGTCGTTGCCGCCGTTGAACGCGTACGCCTTGGACTGCGTGAGGTCCGTGAAGCTCTGGTTGTCGGTCGACCCCTGGATCTTGAGGGTCTGGCTCCGCTCGGGCCACCCACCGGGCAGGCGCAGCGTCACCTGGTTGACCTTGACGGAGGAGCCCAGGTCCACCTGCACCCACTGGGGAAGGGCGTTGTTCTTGCTCTCCCAGTAGGTGTTGCGGTTGCCGTCACCGACGTTGCCCGCGCCGTACACGTCCGCGTGTCCGCTGGCGCTGAAGGTCTTGCCCTGTGCGAGGTTGGGGGTGGCTGCCGTGGTGGTGAGCACCTGCAGCTCGGCCAACTGCGCCGTTTCGGCTGCGCTGTTGGTGCTGAAGTCGGCGCGGACGTACCGGGCAAGGGTCGCGGGGACGGCGACCTTCACCGTGTTGCCGTTCCCGGGGCTGAAGACGTACTGCGCGGACGGCTTGAGCGTGGCGAAGCTCTTGCCGTCGGCGCTGACCTGGAGCGCGAACGTCTGCTTGCGGGTCTCCCACTGGGCGGGCAGCCGCATCACGACTTCCCGTACACGCTTGGCCTGCCCGAGGTCGGTCTGCACCCACTGGGCCGACTTCTTGGCGGCCTGCCAGTAGGTGTCGGCGTCACCGTCGCTGATATTGGCGGCCACGTGGTCACCCTTGGCACTGCCGGCCTTGGCCGGGGCGTCGGCGGCGGCGTTCGGGCCGCCGGCCGCCTGGGCTCCGAGCGTGGGCAGCCCTAGGACCATGACGGTGGACGCGAGCGCGGCGGCGGCGGTCCGCCACTTCCAGCGACTCGCTTGGGATGGGGGCATGCGGGGGTTCCTCCCTGCGAAGGCTCGCATGCCGGTGCGGCACACGAGAGCGGCTCGTTTCGGGGGCAGAACGGTGGCGCTTCCCTGTCGGCGGAAGCAGCGGCTGCGTCGCGCCGCTGACCCTGCGGACGTGCACGATGCACGCCACCGAGGCCATGCTCAGCTTCTTGCAGTGAACGCTCGTAATATTGCAGAGCGTTCGCCCCGCGTCCATGGGCGTGACGGCAACATTTCGAGAAGAAGTCCGTGCGCCGACTGGCCGGTCAACTTCGGCCGAGCCAGAGAACGCCAGAAGCAGGCGAATCTTTGGCCCGTCAAGGCCGAGAAGCACCATCGGAGAGAAGTGTTTTTACGTATGTTCCGTCAGATATTTCTGACTACAGCATGACTGTTGCGCATCGATGGTCGCTTCCACCGTCGGTGGCCACCGCTGCGACGCGGTGGAGCGGGGGCTCCGAGCAGGCGCCCGTACGCCAGGCCCTCGCGGCACCACCTCGTGATGGCCGTCCGTCGCTCGGCGCTCCCCTCCCCCGCGACCGGGTCGATCGAGGCCAGCGCGTTGGCCTCCGGGGCGCGAGCCACGCGCACCCCGATGGCTTCCCGGTCCGCGTCGTTCATGTGCTCCCTCTCGGCTCGTCACGGCCTCTTCGGCAGCCGCGGCCGGCACCGCGTGGACGTCGGCGATGCGCCGGGCCCCTCCACATGGCCGTAGCCGGAGCGGCTGCCCCGGCTACGGCCGCTTTCCCCTTTCAGCGCGTCGTTCGGTCAGGCGCGCAGCCAGACCGCGGTGTCCCGCGGAAGACGGCCCTCCCCGTCGAGCGGCCCACTGCTCAGTAGACGGGCGCGGTGGTCCGGCAGCTCGACCGGCGTCCCGGAGAGGTTGACCAGGCAGATGATCCCCCCGGGGCGGGAGAAGTGCAGTACGCCTTCGGGCGCGGGCTTCCAGGTCAGGGGCCCGTCGCCGAGACCGGTTTCGGAACGCCTCAGGCTCAGGGCCTCGCGGTAGAGCGTCAGCATGGAGCCGGGTTCCTCGGCCTGGCGGTCGGCCGCGTAGTCGGACCAGTCCCCCGGCTGCGGCAGCCAGGGTTCCGTGTCCCCTCCGAAGCCGTAGTTGGGCTCGTCGGCCGCCCAGGGCATCGGCGCCCGGCATCCGTCACGGCCCGGGTCGGTGCCGCCGGAGCGGAAGTGCATGGGGTCCTGGATGCGGTCGCGCGGGATGTCCGCCTCCGGCAGCCCCAGTTCCTCGCCCTGGTAGAGGTAGACCGATCCGGGCAGCGCGAGGGTGAGCAGGGCGGCCGCGCGGGCCCGTCGGGTTCCGAGGTCGAGGTCGCTCGGCGTGCCGAAGGCTTTGGTGGCGAAGTCGAAACCGGTGTCCTCGCGTCCGTAGCGGGTCACGGTCCGGGTGACGTCGTGGTTGCACAGGACCCAGGTGGCCGGAGCGCCCACGGGTTCGTGCTCGGCCAGGGTGTCGTCGATGGCGCGCTGGAGGCAGGCGGCGTCCCACCGGCAGGCCAGGAAGTTGAAGTTGAACGCGGTGTGCAGTTCGTCGGGGCGGAGGTAGCGCGCGAAGCGTTCCGCGTCGGGCAGCCAGACTTCGCCGACGAAGACGCCGTCGTACTCGTCCGCGATCGTTCGCCACGAGCGGTAGATGTCGTGCAGCTCGTCCTGGTCGACGTACGGGTGGGGGTCGATCCCCTTCACGAAGTCGGGCAGATCCGGGGCCTTGGCCAGCAGTGCCGCGGAGTCGATGCGTACGCCCGCGACGCCTCGCTCGAACCAGAAGCGCAGGATCTCCTCGTGTTCTCGGCGGACTTCCGGGTGCGCCCAGTTGAGGTCGGGCTGCTCGGGGGTGAAGAGGTGCAGGTACCACTCGCCGTCGGGAACCCGGGTCCAGGTGGTACCCGCGAACTCCGACGGCCAGGCGTTGGGCGGCAGTTCGCCGTCCACTCCGCGGCCGGGCCGGAAATGGAAGAGTTCGCGTTCGGGACTGCCAGGGCCGGCCGCGAGCGCGGCCTGGAACCAGCGGTGCTGGTCGGACACGTGGTTGGGCACGATGTCGACAATGGTGCGCAGACCGAGTTCCCGGGCCTCGGCGATGAGCTTCTCCGCCTCGCCCAGGGTTCCGAAGGCGGGGTCGATCGTGCGGTAGTCGGCGACGTCGTAGCCGCCGTCGACCAGCGGGGACACGTACCACGGGGTGAACCAGACGGCGTCGACGCCCAGCTGGACGAGATAGGGCAGTTTCGCCCGGACGCCCGCCAGATCCCCGGTCCCGTCGCCGTTGCCGTCGGCGAAACTACGCGGATATATCTGGTAGATGACGGCGTCGCGCCACCAGTCGTCGGAGCGGAGCGGAAGGGGAGCTGCCACGGTGTGTCCTTTCGGGCAGGTCGGTCTTCGCCGCCGGCACGGATAGCGGGGCGTCGGACGTACCGGCGGCGAAGGTCTGGGGGAGGCGGATGAACGGATGCGCTCAGGGGGTCGCCCTCGGCCCGCTCAGCCCTTGAGACCGCCTGCGGTGAGGCCGGCCATGATGTTGCGCTGGAAGATCAGGAAGATCAGCAGCGTGGGGATCGAGGCGATGGTGAGCGCCGCGATGAGGACGTTGGCGGGGACACCGTTGGACAGGGAGTAGATGCCGACGTTGAGGGTCTGCATCGCCGGGTCGGGGAGGGTGAGCATCGGCCAGAGGAAGTCCTTCCAGACTCCGACGATCGCGAAGATGGAGACCACTCCGAGAATCGGCCGGGAGATCGGCAGGACGATCGACCGGAGGGTCCGCATCGGGCCCGCCCCGTCCATGGAGGCAGCGTCCAGGAGCTCCCTGGGAATCGAGTCGAAGAACCGCTTCAGCAGGAAGATGTTGAACGCATTGGTCACCGACGGCAGCCAGATCGCCCACGGCGTGTTCAGCAGGTTGCGCTCCACGATCGGGACGTCGAGGACCGTGAGGTACTGCGGCACGACGAGGACCGTCGCCGGAATCATCAGCGTCGCCAGCATCATGCCGAGGATCGCCTTGCCGAAGATCGGGCGGAGCTTGGAGAGCGAGTACGCGGCCGCTACGTCGAAGATCAGCTGGAAGGCCAGGGCGCCGAACGCGTAGTACAGGGTGTTGAACAGCAGCTTGGCCAGGTCCATGACCTCCCAGGCCCGACTGTAGTTGTCGGCCTCGAAGGAGCCGGGGATCAGGGTCGGAGGCGTCTGGATGACCTCCTGGGCGCTCTTGAAGCCGCTGCTGACCAGCCAGTACAGCGGTCCGAGGAACACCAGGGTGAAGCCTCCGACGACCACGGCGAAGGCGATCCAGTAGATCAGTCTGCCGCGCGGGCGGGCGAGTTGCGCTGGCGAGATGAGCGTGCGTGTGGACATGTCGGGTCTCCGGCTCCTACTCGTTCTCGGCGCGGCTGAGCTTGACGTACGCCGCCGAGAATCCGGCCAGCAGTACGAGCAGGAGCAGGCCGAGAGCGGCCGCGGCACCGTAGTTGTTGAAGTTGAAGGCGTATTGGTAGATCAGGTAGACGACCGTCGTGGTGGAACCCTCCGGCCCGGCGCCGCCCGTCAGCAGGAAAGGTTCGACGAAGACCTGCATGGTGGAGATGATCTGCATGAGCAGCATGAGGGAGAGGATGAGGCGGGTCTGCGGGATGGTGACGTGCCAGATCTTGCGCAGCAGCCCTGCCCCGTCCAGCTCCGCCGCCTCGTACAGCTCGCCGGGGATGCCCTGGAGTGCGGCCAGGTAGATCAGCGCGGCACCGCCCATGTTCATCCAGGTGGAGGCCACGACGACCGACAGCATGGACGTGTCGGGATCCTGCAACCACTGTTGCTCCGGCAGGCCGAAGAACCCGATGAGTTCGTTGAGCAGTCCGTAGCCCGGGTCGTACAGGTACTTGAACAGCAGCACCGACGCGACCGGCGGCAGCATCACGGGGAGGTAGACGAGGAGCCGCAGGTATCCCTTGCCGTGCCGGAACTCGTTGATCACCAGGGCGACGACGAACGGCACGAGGAAGCCGAAGACGAGGGCGAGGACGGTGAAGAGCAGCGTGTTCCGCCACGCCTGCCAGAACACGGGGTCGTTGACCACGGTCCTCAGGTTGTCCAGCCCGACCCAGGAGACCTGGCCGTTGTCGGTCTTCTGGAACGCCAGGAAGAACTCGCGGATCATCGGGTACCAGGAGAACAGGGCGAAGCAGATCAGCGCGCCGATGAGGAATCCATGGGCGGTGAGATTGCGGCGCAGGCTCTTGGCGAAGCTGCTGCGCGGCGGTACCGAACCCGCCGGACGGGACGGGATACGACGGACGGGGGCCGCCTTGCTCGGGCTCAGGCCGGGGGCCGACATCGATGCTCCTTGGTACGGGCTGCTGGTGCCTGCCCGCTCGCGACGCTTCGCCGGAGCGGGTCTGTGCAGGGGGCCGGTTCCCCCCGGCGGGGACGGGCGTGCCGTCCCCGCCCGGCGACGGTCACTGTGTGGCGAGGACCTGGTTGACCTGCTTCTCGGCGGTGTCGAGGAGCTTGTCGATGTCGGCGTCCTTGTTGGTCAGGATGCTCGACATGACGGTGTCGAGGACCTTGTAGACCTCCTGCGCCTTCGGCGGTTCGGTCTTGCCGGCCACGGGGTTGTCCATGAAGGTCTTGAAGTTCTCGACGGGCATCGTGGCGTGCTCGATCCTGGCGGCGTCGTCCTTGGCCTTGGACTCGTTCAGCCAGAAGTTGGGCTGCGGGATACCGACGGGCAGCTTGTCCGCCTTGGTGCGGGCCCAGTCGAACTGGCCCTTGCCCACCGTGAGGTTCTTGAAGTTCAGCCAGGCGATCGCCGCCTTGATCTTGTCGGCGGAGATCCCCTTCTTGATCATGTAGCTGTTACCGCCGGCGAGGGTGTTCTTCTCACCGGGGATGGGGCCCATGCCGAAGTTCGCGTACTCGGCGCCGAGTTGCTGCACCATGTAGGCGATGTCGTCGGGCGCGGCGAGGAACATGCCGAGCTTGTCGGTGGCGATCTGCTTCTGCAGGTCGCCCCACTGGAGCAGCTGGGTCTTGCCCATGCTGTCGTCCTGCCAGCGCATGTCGTGCATGTTTTGCGCGACCTGCCGGCCGGTCTCGTTGTTGAAGGCCGCCTTCTTGCCGCTGGCGTCCACGACATCGCCGCCGAGGCTGTACATCTGCGCGGTGAAGTGCCAGCCGCCGGTGTTTCCGGCGCTGTACTCACCGAAGCCGGCGATGCCGTCGCCGAGGTCGGAAATCTTCTTGGCCGCCGTACGGAGGTCCGCCCAGGTACGCGGCGGGGCGTCGGCGTCGAGCCCGGCCTGCTTGAAGAGCTTCCGGTTGACCAGCAGGCCCATGGTGTAGTTGCTGGTGGGCAGGCCGTAGAGCTTGTCCTCGTGCTTCAGCGAGTTCAGGACGCTCGGGTCGATGTCCTTCAGGGCCGGCACGGAGGTGTCGTGGACGTACGCGGTGATGTCCTCGGCGCCGTCGTTGTCGAGAACCTGGGGCAGGTCGGTGAAGTACGTGTAGAAGACGTCCGGCTGCGACTTGGCCTTCAGCATGGCCGTGAAGCGCGGCGGCTCCAGACACTGGCCCGGGGTGGAACGGCCCTCGATGGTGACGTTGGGGTACGTCTTGTTGAACTCCTTGACGTCCTCCTTCCACTCCTTGAGCTCCGCCGCCTTCGCCGTCGACGGCATGCAGTCGATGGTGAGCGTGACCTTCGTCTTCGGGTCGAGCGGGGCCGCGGGGTCCGAGGAACCGCTGGAGTTTGATCCGGTGTCGTCGTCGCTGCCGCTGCTGCTCGTACCGCAAGCGGCCAGGGCGGTCAGCGCGAACGCGGAAACGAGAGTCATGGCGCCGACACTGCGGGCACGACGCAACTGAGCACTTCTCATGGGTGGACCCCTTCGGGCATGTACGAGGAAGGCGCCCCACCGCCGATGCGTAGTGGGGCGCCGCTCACTCAACCACCGCGAACAGATGAACGCAATATCTCTTTCTAATTTCGTAATTGATTGACATCTCGGCGGGAAGTGCGGACAAGTGACTGCCTGGCCGCCGAGGTCCGGACCTTACGCTCCGACGCCCTGAGTGCCCCTCGGGGCGGCCATGACGGCCCGCAGGTCAACCGCCTGGGACGTGGAGGCGCGCACGACGAGTTCGGGCTCGAAGAGGAGCTCCGCATGAGGTACGGGGCTGCCCTGGATCTGGGCCGCCAGGAGGTCCACCGCGGCACGTCCCATGGCCTCGATCGGCTGACGCACCGTGGTCAACGGAGGCTCGGTGCAGGTCATGAACGCCGAGTCGTCGTACCCCACCACCGAGACGTCGTCGGGCACCCTCAGTCCGCGGCGGCGCACCGCCCGCACAGCTCCCAGAGCCAACGGGTCGCTGGCGCACACTATGCCCGTCACCCCCCGGTCGAGCAGGCGCGACGCCGCCGCCTGCCCGCCCTCCAGGGAGAAGATCGAACGCTCCACGAATTCGTCCGCCAGAAGCCCGCCGGCGATCCGCCGCGCGGCTTCGAGACGGCGCCTCGACGGGATGTGATCCGCCGGCCCGAGCACCAGGCCGATCCGCTCGTGACCCAGCGACACCAAGTGCCGCCACGCCTGCTCCACCGCGACCGCGTCATCACAGGCGACGCAAGGAAAGTCGAGACCGGCGATCGCGGCGTTCACCAGCACCACGGGGATCTTGCGCTCCGCGAGGAGCCGATAGTGCTCGTGCGGGGCTTCCGCCTGGGCGAAGAACCCTCCGGCGAAGACCACGCCCGAGACCTGCTGCTGCAACAGCAGGTCCACGTAGTCCGCCTCGGAGACCCCACCCTTGGTCTGGGTGCACAGCACCGGCGTAAGTCCCTGCTGCGCCAGCGAGCCCCCGATCACCTCGGCGAAAGCCGGAAAGATCGGGTTCTGCAGCTCAGGAAGGACGAGCCCCACCAGCCGGGCACGCTCCCCTCTCAGCTGGGTCGGCCGCTCGTAACCCAGCACATCCAGAGCGGTCAGAACGGATTGCCGGGTCGAGTCGGAGACACCGGGCTTGCCGTTGAGCACCCGGCTGACCGTGGCTTCGCTGACCCCAACCTTCTTCGCTACTTGAGCAAGTCGTCGCGTCATACACGCAACTCTATCGCAAACTCTGCAAGTCCTTTCGCCCCCGTGAGCAGTCGAGTACGTGCTGCTCGACCGCCTCCCCAGGGTGTCTCTGTACGGCCTTCGGCGCGCTCCTGCGCACCCGCGAAGGGGGTGACCGGGCGAGCCGGCCACCCCCGCGGGTACTGCTGGTCAGCCGCGCGCCCCCTTCCGCTGGGCCGAGTCCGCGCCCCCGTTGATGATGAACTGAGAACCGGGCTCGATCAGAATGTCGCCCTCGGCGGAGTCGGTGATGGTCACGTCGGTCAGGTTCGCACTGCCGCGCGCCCCGCCCATGGCCAGGATTCCGGACCCGTTGACCGACTTGTCGATGGTCACGTTCTCGATCGCGACGTTGGGCATCGAGCCGCCGCCGGTCTTGAACTGGATGCCGTCGTAGGTCGAGTCATGGATGTCGGTGTCACGGATGGTGACTCCGGGGATGTCCGGCCCCTGTGCGAACAGGGTGATCGCACCGAACTCCTGGTCCTCGTTCCAGAACGCGCCACCGGTGCGGTACAGGCCGTTGTTCGCGATGAGCGTCTTGCCCGAGAAGGGCAGCGGGTCGTGGTCCGTGGCCAGCATGATCCCCGGGTAGTTCATGGTGTCGGAGATCAGGTTGTTCTCGATCGTGTTGCCATAGCCGCCGTAGACCGCGATGCCGTTCGCCCGCCAGGGCAGCTGGATCGTGTTGTTCCGGAAGTGGTTGTCGTGGCCGATGTCGACCGAGGTGTCCTTGACGTACTTGCTGGCCCAGACGGCCAGCGCGTCGTCGCCGGTGTTACGGAAGGAGGAGTTGGTCACGGTCGAGTTGCGGGTGCCGTTGGCGAAGTTGACTCCGTCGGCGTAGGTGTTGCGGATCCGCACCCCGTCGAACACGACGCCGTCACCGGGGCCCCACAGCTCGGGGATGTTCGAGTAGTCGCGCCCGACCCAGGCACCGACGTTGGCGTGCTCGATCCACACGTTGGTGATCTTGGTGTCCTTGCCGAAGCGGCCGTTCAGCGCGACGCCGCCCTCGTGGTTGCCGTCGCCGCCGCGGATGGTGCCGGAACCGAAGATCGCGATGTCGGAGATCTTGGTGTTGTCGTCGATGTCGAACCCGAAGTTGCCCTCGTGCGGATGGTTGATGCCACCGGCCTCATGGGGCGGGGTGAGCGAGTAGAGCTGGGAGTGCCACATGCCCGCACCGCGGATGGTGACGTCGCGGATGCCCACCTGGTTGAACTGACCGCGGTCCTGCGGGTCGTCGGTGAGGATCTTCTTCTCCTGGCGCCACTGGCCGGCCGGTATCCACACGCAGGGGATATCACCTTCCTGGTTCGCCGTGACGGCGCGCTGGATGGCGTCGGCGTCGTCGAGTCCGTCGTTGGGGACCGCCCCGTAGGTGGTGATGGAGACGCACTCGTTCGGCTTGGCCGCCGCGGGGGCGACCTGCTCCAGGTCGATCAGGTCGACGATGTAGAAGGACGCGTTGTCGTCGGCGTCGCGCTGGAGACGGAACTCGGTGCCGGCCGGGTAGGTCTCGGTGAGCAGGGCGTGCGACTCGTCGAACAGCCGCCGGGCATCGCCGCCGGGCCGGTTGGTCAGTCCCTCCGGGTCATCGGTGGAGCCGTACAGCCAGCTGTGCTTCGAGGAGAGGTTCAGCTTGCGGACGAACTCTCCGTCCGCGTAGAGGCTGAGGGTCGCCTCCCTGCCGCCGCCGTTCGCCCCGTCCGGGATCGAGTTGCGTACGACGATGGAGTTGGACGGCGTGGTGGAGGTGAACTCGACGTACTCGCCGGTCGAGTTCAGCCGGACGGACTCCCGGCCGGAGGATTCGGTGGCGAAGTTGGTGTGGCCGAAGGTGCGCTTGGCGTCCGACTTCAGCAGCGTGCCCTCGTAGCGCGCGTCCTCCGCCTCGAGCTCGGTGTACGGCACGGCCGCGCCGCGTCCCACCACCAGGGAGCGGGCGAAGGTGTTGTTGCCCTCGTTGGTCTCCTCCACCACGGAGGTGGCGTCGGCGGTGGCGGAGAGGGTCGCGCCCCCGTTGGTCGCGGTCCACTCCCCGCTGATGGCCACGGTGGCCGAGCCGCCGGCGGGAATGGCGCCGGTGGCGCCGTTCAGGGTGGTGCCGCCGACGGTCAGTCGGGTGACCGACCCGGCCGGCACCGCGGTGGTTCCGCGGTTCTGCACGGTCACGGTGAAGCTGACCTTGGCACCGGGTGCCGGGCTCGCCGGACTGGTGGCGATCCCGGTGACCGTCAGGTCCGGTCCGGGGGCTCGCTCGACGACCAGCTTTTCGGCGGCGTTGCGGCTGTTGTTGCTGTTGTCGAGTTCGGCGACGGTGTCGTCGGGGTCGACCACGGCGGACACGGTGTAGCTGCCCGCGGCCCGCTTGCCGACCTTGACCGGCACCTTCACCGAAGCGTCCGGGGCCAGAGCACTGACGGCTCCGCTGCCGGAGACCTGGCCTTCGAGGCTGACGTCCACGGTCGTTGCCGTCGCCGCGGCCGTACCGGCGTTGCGGACGGTCGCCTCGACGGTGATGTCGTCCTTCTCGGACGGAGCGTCCGAGGGCCAGGTCAGGTCGGTGACCAGCAGGTCGGAAGCCGGAGCTGCCGTGCCCACGACCTCGAACTCGGCGACCTGCCCCCCGCCCGCGCCGGTGTTGCCGAAGAACTGCAGCCGCACGTCCGCGACGCGGCCGGAGACCGGGATGACCACGGTGTTCTTGTTCCCGGAGGGGCTGAAGGCGTAGTCGGCACGCGCCTTCAGAGAGGTGAAGGAGGACTCACCCGCCTTGCGTCCGAGGACCTGGATGCTCTGGCTGCGGTTGCTCCACGCGGCGTCGGGGTTCAACTTGACGACGACACCGGTGATGTCGGCGTCCGCGCCCAGTGACGTGGTCAGCGTCGAGTTCGTGCCCCCGGCCTCCCAATAGGTGGAAGTGCTGCCGTCGTTGGCGTTCCCGGCGACGTAGTTCTGCGTGGTCGACGAGGCTTCGATCGGCTTGCGCAGAGCGAGGTTGGTGCCGGTCGGCGGCTCACCGGGGCCACCCGGGCCACCCGGGTCCGTGTCGTCCGCCTCGCCGTAGATCTCCACCTCGGAGAGCTGGGCGGCGTTCCAGCCGGTGTTGCCGGTCACCTGCACACGCAGGTAACGCGCTTCGCCGGCGACGTCGAGCGTCACCGTGTTTCCGGAGTCCGGGGAGAAGGACTTGGCCGAACCCGCCGCCAGCGACGAGAAGTTCTCGCCGTCGGTGCCGCCCTGGACGCTGACGGTCTCGTTGCGCGGCTCCCACGAGGCGGGCAGCTTCAGCACGACGTCGTCCAGCTCGGCCTTGGTGCCCAGGTCCACCTGGACCCACTGGGGAAATGCGCCGGCCGGCCCCTCCCAGTACGACGCCTGACTACCATCGGTGACATTGGTGGGCACGTACTGACCGTGTGCTCCACTGGCCGTCACCGGTTTCCCCAGCGCCAGGTTCTGCCCTTCGACGGCCGCCGCCTGAGCGGTGTGGGGCAGCAGCCCCACCGTCAGCAGCCCCCCGGTCATCAAGCCGGCGAACCATCGCCGGCCTTGTTGTCTTCCTGTCATGAGGCCCTCTTGTTTCGTACTTCTGGGCGGACCAGCGCTCGACGCGGTCTCCGCCCCCAGGCAGGGATGCGTCCCTGACCGGAAGGCGACGACGAGCCTGTTGCGGCACGGGCGCTGGGTCGCTTTGAGTGGATACAGGCTGGACATAGCGAAACGCACACCTCAACATCGATTTGTTGAGTGATTACGTTCAGCTTTTGCGAACAACAGGGCACAGGTTTCTATCACGTGACAGCTTTGTCAACGGATCTGACGACTCCGCGTCATCAACTCTCGTGTCGTGAGCGTGAACAGGCGGACCGTCAGCAGCGGCGAGGGCTCATCCCCGTGACGCGCGACCCCACCGGCCGGCATGACCTCACGCACCCGACCAGGCGTCACGACCTGCGCCTTCGTCCACGTGGAACCGAACCCGTTCTCAAGGCACGGAAGGCATGCCCGCGGTCCATGACGGCCCGGCCGACTCGTACACCCGGGGGTGGGAGGGTCGCCGCTTCCGTCTCTACCGCGACACCGTCTGTCTCCTCTCGCCGACCCCGCCGGATCAGGACCAGGCGCCCGGCGTACTGCGAGTCCGGCTTGGGGAACTCGGCGCGCCCTGGCGTACCGGAACAATGAGCGGTGGCGTCATTGCGAGGCGCCCCGAGAAGTCTTCAATCACAGCGGCGGGAAGCTCCCTCGACCTGCCGGCCGCAGCCCAAGAGGTCTTCGGTGAGTTGGACAGCGCCGGCTCGACCGAGGATGTCGCACGCCGGACCGGCGTCGGGATCGGCGCTGTGTTCCGGCACTTCCCGACCCAACAGATGCTGATCGGAGCCACGATCGGGCGGCACCTCACCCTGCCCCCGATGAGGTCGAAGTTGCAGTCAGCCATGGCTGTGGATCTTGAGCGTGAACTCGTTCCTGATGGGCTGTGGGAGATTGCGGCACCGCTGATACCAGCGTTCAAGCTCCGCCGGCAGGGGGGTGGAACGACTTCGGTGGCAGCACTCCGGTTGACGGGGCAAACCCGGCACCAAGCTCCACATCCTGACTGACGCCCAGGACCTGCCGTTGGTCACCGCCGTCACGTGCGCCAAACATGCGTCAAGATATCGCCCGTAACACACACAACGCGCATCATGCACACTCGCTAAAACAGTAGGTCAGCGGCCTTTTTCGGCAGGTTCAAGGATCGCGACGCACTCAACATGATGGGTCATCGGGAACAGATCGAACGCCCGCAACGTCCGCACCCGGTACCCGCCCTCCCGGAAGTACGCCAGGTCCCGGGCCAGGGCCGCCGGGTCGCAGGCCACGTAGGCGATCTTGCGGGCGCCCAGGCCCGACAGGTGCTTGACGACCTGCTTGCCCGCGCCCGCGCGCGGCGGGTCCAGGACGATCAGGTCGCACTCCGTGATGCCCGTGCGGGGCAGGACCTGGTCGACCTTGCCGTGTTCGATGCGGACCCGGTCCAGGTCCTTCAGGTTGTGGCGGGCGTCCTCGACCGCGCGCTTGCCGGACTCGATGCCGAGGACCGCGCCCTTCTCGCCGAGGCGCTGGCCGATGGCGCCGGCGAACAGGCCGACGCCGCAGTAGAGGTCGAGGGCCGTGTCGTTCTTGCGGGGCAGCAGACCCTGCATGACCGCGCGGACCAGGGTGTTGGCCGCCTGCGGGTGGACCTGCCAGAAGCCGCCGGAGCCGACGCGGTAGGTGCGGTCATCCGCGCGTTCGCGGACGAAGGCGCGGCCGTGGACGCGGTGGACCCCGCCGTCCTTCTCGTCGACGCGGAGCACGGAGACCGGCTTGTCCAGCTCGACCAGGGGAAGCCGGCCGCCCGGCTTCGGGGTGAGGATGACCTGGCGGTCGTTCGAGCCGGTGGCGGTGATGGCCTCCACCGCGGCGATCTGCGGCCACTCGCGCTTCTCCACGCCGAGCTCCGAGACGCCCGGCGCGGCGATCAGGCAGTGGTCGATCGGCTGGACGTCGTGCGAGCGGTGCTTGCGCAGGCCCGCGCGGCCCTCCGCGTCGACGGCGTACTGGACCCGGGTGCGCCAGGCCGGCACCTCGCCCGGCGGGAGCTTGTCGCCCTCGGCCGGCATGACCGTGCCGTCCCAGCCGGCCTCCTCGGGGGTCAGGCCCGCCAGGCGCTGGAGCTGCTCGGCGATCACCTCGCCCTTGAGGCGGCGCTGCGCACCCGGCTTGGCGTGCTGCCAGTCGCAGCCGCCGCACATGCCGGGGCCGGCGTACGGGCAGGGCGCCTCGACGCGGTCCTTGGACGGCTCGATGATCCGTACCGCGTCGGCCCGCAGGAAGCGGGAGTCCGTGTCGCCGTCCGTCACCTTGGCGATGATCTTCTCGCCGGGGAGCGTGTGGCGGACGAAGAGGACCTGGTTCTCCGCGGTGCGGGCGATGCAGTGGCCGCCGTGTGCGACGGGGCCGACCTCGACCTCGTACTCCTCCCCGACCAGCGACGACGTGGGTTCGTTCTGCATGAGAGGAGGCTCCAGGGAGGAAGGGGGTAAGCGGTCGAGCGTGCTGCCGGACAACAGCCCACCAGTCTACGTGGGCCGTCCCGGCGTGCTTACCACGAGACGGCCGCCGCCCACCTCAGCCCTTCCGGTTCGGCTCCTTGTGGCGGCGTTCCACCGGGCCCCGGCGCACCGACCCCGGAGCGTTCCAGTCCGCTCGCCTGCGCGCCCGCTTCTTCGCGGCCTCGGAGGACTGGAGCTGGTATGGGACGGAGGTCACCATGACGCCCGGAGTGAAGAGCAGCCGGCCCTTCAGGCGCAGGGCGCTCTGGTTGTGCAGCAGGTGCTCGTACCAGTGCCCGACGACGTACTCGGGGATGTAGACGCTGATCACGTCGCGCGGGCTCTGGCGGCGCAGGCCCTTGACGTACTCGATGACCGGGCGGGTCACCTCGCGGTAGGGCGAGTCGAGGATCTTGAGCGGTACGTTGATGGCGCGGCGCTCCCAGTCCTCGCGCAGCGCCTTCGTCTCGTCCGGGTCGACGCTGATGGAGAGCGCCTCCAGGTGGTCGGCGCGGATCAGTTTGGCGTAGGCGAGGGCGCGCAGCGTGGGGCGGTGGAGCTTGGAGACGAGGACGATGGCGTGGACGCGGGAGGGGCGCACGCTCTCGTCCGCGGGGGTCTCGTCGGCGGCGATCTCGGCGGCGACCCGGTCGTAGTGCTTCCGGATCGCGGTCATCGTGCCGTAGAAGATGACCATGCCGAGCAGGGCCACCCAGGCGCCGTGGGTGAACTTGGTGGCGAGGACGATCACCAGGACCACGCCGCAGAAGAAGGCGCCGAAGGCGTTGATGGCACGGGAGCGAATCATGTGGCGGCGCTTGGCCTGATCCCGTTCATCGGCCAGCAGGCGGTTCCAGTGCCGCACCATGCCGGTCTGGCTGAGGGTGAAGGAGACGAACACCCCGACGATGTAGAGCTGGATCAGGTGCGTGGAGTCGGCGCCGTAGATCCAGACGAGCAGGATCGCCGCGCCCGCCAGCAGCACGATGCCGTTGGAGAAGGCGAGGCGGTCGCCGCGGGTGTGGAGCTGGCGCGGCAGGTAGCGGTCCTGGGCGAGGATCGAACCGAGCAGCGGGAAGCCGTTGTACGCGGTGTTCGCGGCGAGGAAGAGGACCAGGGCGGTGGCGGCCGCGAGGACCATGAAGAGGAAGGAGCCGTGGCCGAAGACCGCCTCGGCGACCTGGGCGATGACCGGGTCCTGGGTGAAGTCCGCGCCGACCGGGACGCCGTCGCGGATCAGGTCGATGGCGGGGTTCTCGGCCATCTTGACGTCGGTGGCCAGGGCCAGGCCGATGATGCCGCAGAACATGGTGACGGCGAGCACGCCCATCAGGGCGAGGGTGGTCGCGGCGTTCCTGCTCTTCGGCTTCCGGAACGCCGGCACGCCGTTGCTGATCGCCTCGACGCCGGTGAGGGCGGCGCAACCGGAGGAGAAGGCCCGCAGAAGAAGGAAGACGAGGGCGAATCCGGCCAGTCCTTGGTGTTCGGGTTTGATCTCGAAGTCGGAGGTGGGGGCGTGCATCGTGTCGCCGAGGACCAGTCCGCGGAAGGCGCCCCACAGGATCATCAGGAAGACGCCGGCCACGAAGAGATAGGTGGGGATGGCGAAGAGCTTCCCGGACTCCTTCACTCCGCGCAGGTTCATCAGGGTGAGCAGGACGATGGCGCCGATGGCGCAGAACGTCTTGTGCTCGATGACGAACGGGATCGCGGAGCCGAGGTTCTCGACGCCGGAGGAGATCGACACGGCGACGGTGAGGACGTAGTCGACGAGCAGGGCGCTGGCGACGGTCAGTCCGGCCTTGGGGCCGAGGTTGGTGGTCGCGACCTCGTAGTCGCCGCCGCCGCTCGGGTAGGCGCGGACGTTCTGCCGGTAGGAGGCGACGACCGTGAACATCAGGACGACGACCGCGACGGCGATCCAGGGGCTGAAGTGGTACGCCGACACCCCCGCGATGGACAGCACGAGGAGGACTTCTCCGGGTGCGTACGCCACCGAGGACAACGGGTCGGACGCGAAGACGGGGAGCGCGATGCGCTTGGGGAGGAGGGTCTCCCCGAGCTTGTCGCTGCGCAGCGCCCGGCCGATCAGGATCCGTTTGGGCAGGTCGGTCAGTTTGGACACGCTGAGGATCGTAAGCGGAGCCCGTGGCCGGAACGCACGCCCTTTCGACGTGGCCCCCCATTCTCCTGCGGTCGGAGGAGATGACCCCGCCATTCCTTAACGCGATCCTTGCACCCGTTCTCCCTGTTTTGCTTTTCCTTTACCGGAGTGCGCGACGATACGGAGACTCGGATGAGGCAGGGACTCCCCCGGCGCATAAGCTCGACTCCGGGCCGCACCGCGGGTGTGCGCCCCGTTGTGTGACCAGCAAGCTGAGAGAGAAGTGTGAGCAGCGTGTTTTCGCAGGTCAGCCGGATGACCAGGACGGCGGGGTAGGCGCACAGTGCACATCGTCATCATGGGCTGCGGGCGCGTCGGTGCCGCTCTCGCACAGACCCTGGAACAGCAGGGGCACACCGTCGCGGTGATCGACCAGGACCCCACGGCGTTCCGTCGCCTCGGGTCCGGATTCGGCGGCCGCCGGGTCACCGGCGTCGGCTTCGACCAGGACACCCTCCGCGAGGCGGGCATCGAGGACGCCGGGGCGTTCGCGGCGGTCAGCAGCGGCGACAACTCCAACATCATCGCGGCCCGGGTGGCCCGCGAGATGTTCTCCATCGAGAACGTCGCGGCGCGGATCTACGACCCCCGGCGCGCCGAGGTCTACCAGCGCCTCGGCATCCCCACCGTGGCGACGGTGCGCTGGACGGCGGACCAGATGCTGCGGCGGCTGCTGCCGTCGGGCGCGGAGCCGCTGTGGCGCGATCCGAGCGGGGGTGTGCAGCTCGCGGAGGTGCACACGACGCCGTCCTGGATCGGCCACAAGATCAGCACGCTCCAGGAGGAGACGGGGGTCCGGGTGGCCTTCCTCACCCGGTTGGGCGAGGCCATACTGCCGACCTCGCAGACCGTTCTCCAGGAGGGCGACCTGGTCCACGTGATGATGCGTACGGACGAGATCGCCAAGGTCGAAGAGGCCTTCGCCCAAGGTCCCGAGGAGGACGGTCACTGATGCGTGTGTCGATTGCCGGGGCGGGCGCGGTGGGCCGTTCCATCGCCGCCGAGCTCTTGGAGAACGGGCACGAGGTGCTGCTGATCGACAAGGCGCCGACCGCCATCTCGGTGGAGCGGGTTCCGATGGCCGAGTGGCTGCTCGCGGACGCCTGTGAGATCACCTCGCTGGACGAGGCGGCGCTGCAGCGGTGCAACGTGGTGATCGCGGCGACCGGGGACGACAAGGTCAATCTGGTCGTCTCGCTGCTCGCCAAGACCGAGTACGGCGTGCCGCGCGTGGTGGCCCGGGTGAACAACCCGAAGAACGAGTGGCTGTTCAACGAGTCGTGGGGCGTGGACGTCGCCGTATCGACGCCGCGTCTGATGTCGGCCCTGGTCGAGGAGGCGGTGAGCGTCGGCGATCTCGTCCGGCTGCTGCGCTTCAGCCACGGCGACGCCAACCTGGTGGAGCTGACCCTGCCGCCGGAGTCGGCGTTGGCCGGTACCCGGGTCGGGGATGTGGCCTGGCCCGAGGACACCTCGCTGGTGACGATCATCCGGGGCACGCGGGTGCTGACGCCGAGCACCGAGGAGTCTCTGGAGGCCGGGGACGAGCTGCTGTTCGTGGCGGCGCAGGCGCGCGAGGAGCAGTTGGAGGACCTGCTGTCGGTGCGGCGCGGTCCCGAGGACGACTGACCGCCGGAACGACGGAGGGGCCCGGAACCTG
>NZ_JBHXJG010000007.1:0-64537 GCF_042723425.1 Streptomyces sp. NPDC058375
CTGCCGGGCCGCGCTTCCCTACGTCGTGCTCAGGTGCCGTAGACCTCGGCCGGCGCCGGGCTCTCGGCGAGCAGTTCGCTCACCGCCGGGCCGATCTCGGTGGGGGACCAACGGCGTTCGAGGACGCGCTGCGGGCCGTGCCGCCAGCCGTCGGCGAGGCCGATCGCCCCGCCCTCGCTCTCGAAGACCCGCCCGGTGACCTCCCCCGACCCGGCGGAGGCCAGCCACACCACGAGGGGCGAGATGTTGCCCGGGTGCATGGCGTCGAAGCCCGAATCGGGCACCCGCATCTTGTCCGCGAACGCCCCGACGGCCTCCGTCATCGGCGTACGGGCGGAGGGCGCGATGGCGTTCGCGGTGACGCCGTACCGGGCCAGCTCGGCCGCCGCGATCACCGTGAGTGCGGCGATGCCCGCCTTCGCCGCACCGTAGTTGCCCTGGCCCACGCTGCCCATCAGCCCCGCGCCCGAACTGGTGTTGATGATCCGGGCGTCCACCGGGCGGCCCTCCTTGGCACACGTGCGCCAGTACGCCGCGGCATGCCGCAGCGGTGCGGCATGGCCCTTGAGGTCGACCTTGAGCACCAGATCCCACTCCGCTTCGGTCATGGAGACCAGCATCCGGTCGCGGTTGAGGCCGGCGTTGTTGACCAGGGCGTCCAAGGTGCCGAATTCGGCGACCGCCCGGCCGATCAGTTCCTCCGCATACCCCCAGTCGCTGACGTCGCCGATATCAGCGACGGCGGCGCCGCCGGCCGCGTCGATCTCGGCGGCCACGGCCTTCGCCGTTCCGCCGAGGTCGTTGACCACCACCCGGGCGCCCTCGGCGGCCAGGGCGAGTGCGTGCTCACGGCCCAGCCCCTGGCCCGCACCGGTCACGACGACGACCCGGTCCTGACAGATTCCGCTCATGTCACAGCTCCTTCGTTTACGTCGCCGGCCGCTCCGGCGAGTCCGAGCCGCCGCGCGATGAACTCCCGGTGTTCCGCCGGGCCGCCCCAGTCCGCGGCCAGGGCCCAGGCCCGCTTGGCGTACAGGTGGAGGTCGTACTCGGTGGTGTAGCCCATGGCGCCGTGGCACTGGATCGCCGTCCGGGCCGCCGTACGGGCGGCGTCCGAAGCGAGCACCTTGCCCATCGCGGTGCGTACGTCGGCCTCCGGGTCCCCGGCGGCCTGCGCCCAGCCGGCCGCGAGAACCGCCGGCCTGGCGAACCGCACCGCCAGTGCCACGTCGGCCAGAGCGTGCTTGACCGCCTGGAACGACCCGACCGGCACGCCGAACTGGCGTCGTTCCCGCACATAGTCCACGGTCAGTTCGAGCATCCGCTCGCTGAGCCCCACCAGCAGCGCGGACGTCGCCAGCACGCCCCGTCGACGTGCCTCCCCCGCCGCCACGGCACCTGCGGCCAGGACCAGTCCGGCACCGGCCCGTGGGATGACCCGGCCCAGCCGGCGGGAGCCGTCCACCGCGCTGACCGGCTCGATGCGCACCTCGTCCCGGGTGTACAGCCGCAGCGCGTCGTCGCCGGACAGGGCGATCAGGTCCGCGCGGGTCGCGAAGGGGACCGGAGCGCCGGGAGAGAGCGAGACCGTGAGCAGGGCTGATCCGTCCAGTACGGCAGGGAGCTGGGGCGCTCCGGCGGCGGCCAGCAGTGGCGCTCCGACGGCCACCATCTCCGCGGCGGGCACCGGGAGGCCGCTGCGGCCGAGCGTCTCCATCAGCGGGGCCAGGGCGTTCTCGTCGAGTCCGAGACCGCCGGCGCTCTCGGGGACGAGGGCGGCGGTGACGCCGACCCCGGCGAGCGTGCGCCACACGGCGTCGACACTTCCGATGGAGCCGCCGGGCCAGCCGGCCCGGATCCGCTCGGCGCCGGCCTGCTTGGCCAGCACGTCACCGGCCGCCTCGGCGAGGGCTGTGTTCTCCTCGGCTATGGAGAAGCGCATGGTTCGCGGTCACCTCCTCGGCAGGCCGAGCAGCCGCTCGGCGACGATGTTGCGCTGGATCTCGTTGGTCCCGGCGTAGATGGGCCCCGCCAGGGAGAAGAGGAAGCCGCGGCTCCACGGACCGTCGGTCTCGGCCTCGGGCCCCAGCAGGTCGACGGCCGTCTCGTGCAGGGCGATGTCCAGTTGGGACCAGAACAGCTTGTTCAGGCTGGACTCCGCGCCGATCTGCCGCCCCTCCACGATGGAGGTGACCTGTTCCAGGGTGAACAGCTCGTACGCCTGGGCCTCGATCCATGACTGAACGACCTGGTCCCGGTGGGCACCGGGACCGCCCGGGCGCGTGCGCGCCAGCTCCAGCAACCGGTCGGCGGTGTGCAGGAAGCGGCCGGGGGAGCGCAGGGTCAGCCCGCGCTCGGAGCCGGTCGTCGCCATGGCCACCCGCCACCCCTCCCCGACCTCGCCGAGGACGTCGGCGTCGGGGACCAGCACGTCGTCGAGGAAGACCTCGGCGAAACCCTCGTCGCCGTCGAGGCGTTCGAAGCCGCGCACCGTGACTCCGGGAGCGTCCAGGGGGACGAGGAAGTAGGTGAGGCCGCGGTGGCGCTCGGCGTCCGGGTCGGTACGGAACAGGCCGAACAGGTGCGTGCAGAAGGCGCCACGGGTCGTCCAGGTCTTCTGGCCGGTCAGCCGCCATCCGCCGGCCTCCTCGTCGCGGACCGCCCGGCTCCGGGTAGCGGCCAGGTCACTGCCCGCGCCGGGCTCCGACCAGCCCTGCGCCCACAGGTCCTCGGCCGCGGCCATCCGGGGCAGAACGCGCCTTCTCTGCTCCTCGGTGCCGAACGCGAAGAGGGTGGGGGCCAGCAGGAAGATGCCGTTCTGGGTGACCCTGGCGGGTGCCCCGGCCCGGTGGTACTCCTCTTCGAAGATCAGCCACTGCCACAACGGCACGTCCCGCCCGCCGTACTCCTCGGGCCAGGACACCACCGACCAGCGGGCCTCGAACAGGGTCCGCTCCCACTCCAGATGGGCGGCGAACCCTTCACGGGTGTCGCCCGACGGGAGGGGGGACCCGGGGACATTGCGGGCGAGCCACTGTCGTGCCTCCTGCCGGAAGTCCTCTTCCGCGGGGCTCCAGGTGAGATCCACGGCTCACCCCTCCCCGTCGGCGGACTGCCCGAAGGCGTCCCGGACCTCGTGCGCGACCCCGGAGAGGTTGACCTCGAAGGTGAAGCCCTGTTCGTAGCGGTAGCTGCGTTTCACGTCCCACAGGTCGATGCCGTTGAACGCCTCTTTGGCGGCACGGATCACCGTCGTGTTCTTTCCGGCGATCTCGCCCGCGACCTCCAGGGCGCGCTCGTGCAGCCGGTCGCCCGGTACGACGTCCAGGACGGAGCCGAACGCGTGCAGTTCGGCCGCGCTCGCGGTGGCAGTGGTGTACATCATGGCGCGAGCCTTGTGCTGGGGGACGAGCCGGGACAGGTGGGTCGCGGCCCCCAGCGCGCCGCGGTCCACTTCGGGCAGCCCGAAGTACGCGTCCTCGGCAGCGATGACGATGTCCGAGTTGCCGACGAGGCCGATGCCGCCGCCCAGGCAGAACCCGTGCACCGCGGAGATGACCGGAACCGCGCAGTCGTAGATCGCGGCGAACGCGGCGAAGCAGCCGCGGTTGACGTTGATGATGGCGCTGTGGCCGCTGTCGGCCTGGAGTTCCTTGATGTCCACGCCGGCGTTGAAGCCGCGGCCCAGGGCGCGCAGCACCACCACCCGCACGGCTGGATCGCGGCCGAGTTCTCCGACCGTCTCCGCCAGGCGGAACCAGCCCGCGGCCGGCAGGGCGTTGACCGGCGGGCAGTCGATGACGACCTCGGCGATGCCGCTCTCGTCGACGCTGGTCCGGATGATTTCGGTGCCCATAGGTTCTCCTCAGTGAGACGGGGATGGTGGCGAGGGCCGGTCGGCCGTGGTTACCGCCGGCCGTCGGCCAGACGCGTGAGGGTTGTGTGGGCCTCCGCGATGATGCGTTCGATGAGCTCCTGGCAGCTGGGCAGGTCCTCGATGACGCCCGCGACCTGTCCCGAGGCCAGGGTGCCCAGGTCGGTCCTGCCGTCGACCATGCTGGCGCGCAGCATCATCGGGGTGTTCGCCGCCATCAGGACCTGGGACCAGCCCAGTTCGTGGCCGCGGCGCATGGCGACGCCCTCACGGACCATGTCGGGCCACGACGTGCCGGAGACCTTCCGGAAGGCGACCGCGTGGCGCAGCGAGCGTACGAGGCGCGGCAGCGCCCGTTCCTTCAGCAACCGCTCCACCGGCGCTGTGCGCAGCACCCGCTGAGGGATGCCGTCAAGGACCGGGGTGACGACGGTGTCGGTGACGGAGCGTTTGAGGTACTCGGCCTTGACCGAGTCCCGCACGGTACTGTCGCTGGTCAGGAGGAAGCGGGTGCCCATCGCGATTCCCACGGCCCCCTGGGCGAGCGCGGCCACCAGGCCCCGCCCGTCCCGGAACCCGCCGGCCGCGATCACCGGGATGTCGACCGCGTCCACGACCTGCGGGAGCAGGATCGAGGTGGGTACGCCACCTGTGTGGCCGCCTCCTTCGCCGCCCTGCACCACGACCGCGTCCACCCCCCAGGCCTGGACCTTCTCCGCGTGGCGGCGGGCGCCGATGGACGGGATGACCACCAGGCCGGAGTCCTTCAGCTTGCGGATGACGCGTTCGTTCGGGGCGAGGGCGAAGGACGCGATCCGCACGCCCTCCCGCACCAGGAGATCGCCGCGCTCCAGGACGTCGGGCGCGTCGCCGCGCACGTTCACGCCGAACGGCGCGTCGGTGCGCTCACGGATGACGCGGATGGCGTCGCGGGTCTGCTCCAGGGTGAGTGTCGCGCTGGCCAGGATGCCCAGGCCCCCGGCCGCCGCGGTGGCCGCGGTGAGTTCGGGTCCTGAGACGTACCCCATCCCGGTCTGGACGATCGGATACCGGACGCCGACCAGGTCGCACAGCGGTGTGCGCAGGGCGGGGTGGACAGCGGAGTTGGGAGCGGTCATGCCGGATCTCCTTCTCGCACTGCCGGCGCGGGACGGCGTCCCGGCGGGCAGGGGTGGCGGGGTTGTCGGGCGAGAGCCCCTGCGCCTTTCTGGCGCGCGGTGCGTTCGCGGTCCGGCCGTTGCGCTCAGGCGGGCGGGCCCCATCTCGGAACCGTAGAACTGACTCTACCAAGCGCTTGATTGGTTTTGGCGGGTCCTGTCGTATCTCACGTGCGGCCGAAGCGGACGCGGCCGCCGGAGAGTACGGGTTCCCCCTGCCGGGCGACTTCGAAGCCAACCCCGCCCGCACCCCGCCAGGCCGCGATGTCGAGCGCTTCGCCGGGCAGGACCGGTGCGGCGAACCGGCCGTACAGCTCGGTCAGATCGGCGGGGTGAGCGCCGAGGGCGTCGGCGACCCGCAGTGCGGTGCCCGCAAGGGTGCACAGCCCGTGCAGGATCGGCCGTGGCTGCTTGATGGCCGCCGCGGCGGCGGGGTCGATATGGATGAGATGGCGGTCACCGGTGAGCCGGTACAGCGCCGCTTGGGCGGGGAACGTCTCGCACCTTGCTCGGTGGGTGGGTTCTCCTTCCGGCGAGGGCGGGCGGCCGGGCCCCCGCTCGCCGCCGAAACCGCCGCGACCGGGCGCGAAGATCGACCAGACCGCGTGGAAGTAGGCGCTGTCCACCGCCACGTCGAACACGGCGGCTCCGCCCTTGTCCCACACTTCGGCGACGGTCGCCGAGCAGGTCACCTTCCCGGACGGCGGCAGCGGCCGGTGAACCGTCAGCCGTTGTGCTCCGTGGAGCGCGGGGGTGTCGCCGAAAGCGCCCCGGTCCGCCAGTACGTCCGGCGCCCACTGCGCGAGAGTCAGGGCGAAGGTGGGCAGGACGCGCAGGCCGCGCTCGAACACCAGGTCCAGATCCTCGACGGGGCGGGCGCCCACGGCGAGAGCGTAGAGGATCGCGTCGCGTTCGTCGTAGGTGACCGTCCTGCTGCCGAGGCCAAGGCCTCGCCAATGATCGGCGGGCTCACGTTTCTGCTGGTCCATAGCATCATCCAATCAAGCGCTCGCTTGGTCTGGCAGAGTAGGGAACGGAGCGCGCGGCAGTCAACGGGCGCCGCCGTGAGTTCGCACCCGCCCGACCGGTTCCCGCTCAGTGAGATCCGCCGGAGCCTCTTGGCGGCGGTCGCGGTAGGGAGTCCAGTAGGAGGGGGAGCGCGGACGCCGAAGGCGACAGCCGCGCTCCCACCGCCGTCGCGGCGGGTGGGTACACCGGTGGACCGTCCTGGTCGATGCCGGACGAACACTCGGCCGCCGTCCGCCGGACGGAACATGTGTCAGATCTACGGAAAGGAGTGGCGATGGCCAGCTCAGCGGAGGTGTTCGGCGGGGGCACCGCGGTGATCACCGGTGCGGCCGCGGGCGTCGGAGCGGGACTTGCCCGGCATGCCGCCCTCGCGTTGGGGATGAGCGTCGTGCTCGCCGACGTCGACGCGGCCGGGCTGGAACGCACCTGCGCCGACATCAGCGACGACGGCGGACGCGTTGTCCCCGCTGTCGTGGACGTACGGGACGCCGACGCGGTGCAGCGCCTGGCGGACCGTGTGGCCCGGGAGTCGGGACCGGTCCGATTGCTCGTCAACAACGCGGGAGTGCAGCAGTTCGGCTTCCTGTGGGACACCCCGGTGGCCAACTGGGAGCGGCTCGTGGCCATCAACGTCAACGGGGTGTTCCACGGAGTGCGGGCTTTCATGCCCCGCCTCATCGCCCAGAACGAACGCGCATGGGTGCTGAACCTGGCCTCCATCGGCTCCGTGACGGCATGGCCGTTGCAGACGCCGTACATCATGAGCAAACACGCCGTGCTCGCCATGACCGAGTGCCTGCACCAGGAAGTCGAGCTGATTGGCGCCCGTCACATCCAGGTCAGCGCAGTCCTCCCCGGGGCCGTGTCCTCCCGCATCTTCGACGATGCGGGAGGAGTCGACAGCGGCGACCTCACCGCCGCCGACAAGGAACGCGAGGCGATGTTCCGGGTGCGCGAGCGGGCCATCAGCCCGGAGGAGGCCGCCGCGACCATCCTGCAACAGGCGGCGGACGGCGAGTTCTACATCGTCACCCAGCCCGAATCCGTGCTCGGTGCCATGCGGGACCGAGCGGACCAGCTGACCTCGCGCCGCGCGCCGGCTGCCCCGCGCAGCCGCTTCGCCGCGCCGGGGACCCGATGAGCACGGCTCACCGCATACCGTCACCCCAAGGAGATGAGCGAGACATGGCGTCGACGAACACGGTCCGTGAGGGCACTCCGGCGGGGACCGTGCCCGTGCCGCGGACGAGTCTGGGGCATCTCGCCCTCCATTTCCGCCCGGGCGAGAGGGCCCTGGCGACCCGGTTCTTCGAACTGCTCGGCACCCGCGTCCAGGAGTTCCCGAACCAGTTCTCCGACGAACCGCTGTACGTCATCGCGGTGGACCGGGACACCCCGGCCCGTGCCGACAACATCATCTACCTGTTCGCGCTGAAGCCGGCGCAGCTCGAACTGGAGGCCGTCATCGCCGAGCGGCTCGGCTTCGGCACCGCCGACGCCCATCCGGCGCTGGTGACCTTTCTCGACCAGCGGGAGAAGTGGCCGGAGTCGTACCTGCACCTCGGTCTGCACTACAGCAGGCTGGAGGACCTCGAAGCGGCGGTGACCGGACTGCGCGCGGAGATCGTGAACAACCCGGAGTTCGGCACCCGGGTCCAGGGTCTTCAAGTACTCAAAGCCCGCGGCGAGGAGGGCGACCGGGAGATCGACGAGCTCATGGGTGCCTCCGAGGTGTTCTCACGGACGGAGGAGTTCGCCTACGGGCGGCACGGGGCCCAGGTGCACATCCGCACCGACCTGTTCGCCACCGGGCTCAGTCTGTTCGGGTCGGTGGTCGAGCTGGACTTCGTCTTCACCGGGCCGGGCCGGGAGCGCAACGCTTTCAACTCACCTATCTCCTAACCTTTCATCAGCGTCAACAGGGAGTAAACAACATGGACAAGCGTCCGCTCGGCGGGGACGGACCGGCACTGTCGGTAGTGGGCCTCGGCTGCAACAACTTCGGGATGAAACTCGACCCCGAAGCGAGCGCGGCCGTGGTCGGTGCGGCACTGGACGCCGGCATCACCCACTTCGACACCGCCGAGATGTACGGCGAGGGCAAGTCGGAGGAGTACATCGGCGCCGCACTCGGCGGGCGCCGGGACGAGGCCGTGCTGGCGACCAAGTTCCTGCCGCGCCCCAAGGAGGAGCCCTACGCCCCCGGAGCGCTGCGACGCCGGATCATCGACGCCTGCGAGGGCAGCCTGCGTCGGCTGCGGACCGACCGCATCGACCTCTACTACCAGCACTACCCGGACCCCGAGGCGCCCGTGGAGGAGGCCCTGGAGACGCTCGACGAGCTGGTACGGCAGGGCAAGGTCCTGCACATCGCCTCGTCGAACGTGACCGGCGCGCAGCTGGAGGGCGCGGCGGACGCCGCCGCGACGGCCTCGCTCACCCGCTTCTGCGGCACCCAGTTCGAGTGGAACCTGCTCTCCCGGGAAGCGGAACGGGAGCTGGTGCCCGCCGCCCGGGGTCGCAAGACGGGGCTCGTGCCCTACTTCCCGCTGGCTTCGGGCCTGCTCACCGGTAAGTACCGGAGGGAGCAGGCGTACCCGCCCGGCTCGCGCTTCGACACCATGGCCTTCTTCGCGGACAAGGTCGTGAACGACGCCAACTTCGACCGGATCGAGCTCCTGACCCGCTTCGCCGAGGAGCGCGGCCACACCCTGCTGGAGCTGGCCGTCGCCTGGCTCGCCGCACAGGACGGTGTCGCCTCGGTGATCGCCGGCGCCACCACGCCGGAGCAGGTGGCGACGAACGCCGCGGCAGGCGCGTGGCGGCTGACCGAGGAGGACCTGGCCGCGATGGACTGACCCGCGGCACAGCACGGGAGGGCGGACGGTGATCGGTCCACCGCCCGCCCTCCCCGCCGTCCGGCCCCCTGGCCGGGCCGTCGCCCTCAGCGCGTGACGCTTCCCCCGTTCAGGTCGATGGTCTGGCCGGTGAGCCACGACGCCTCGGGTGACGCGAGGAAGGAGACGGCGGCCCCGACGTCCTCGGGGCGGCCGAGGCGTCCGACCGGGATGCCCGCCGCGATGTCGGAGATCCCAGGCCCTCCCGCGCTCTGCATCAGACCGAGCGCCAACGTGTTCGCCGTGATGCCGGCGGCCGCCTCCTCCTGGGAGATGTGCCGGACGAAGCTCTCGACGCCGCCCTTTCCGGATCCGTACAGCGCCACCCCGATCGCGAGGCCGGTCCGCCCCGCGCCCGAGGAGATCTGCACGACGCGCCCCCAGCCCGCCTCGCGCATGCCGGGCAGGACAGCGTGCACGCAGTTCATCGCCCCGAACAAGTTGATCTCCACCGGCCCCCGCCAGCGCTCGGGCGCGATGTCCCGGAACGGACCGTAGCCCATGTCGGCCGGGATTCCGGCGTTGTTCACCAGGATGCCGACGTGCCCGCCCAGGACCTCCCCGGCCCGCGCGACGCCCGCACGTACGGCGTCGAGGTCGGTGACGTCGAACGGAACCGCTACGGCCGTCCCGCCCGCCTTCTGGATCTCGGCGCACGTGGCCTCCGCCCGCTCGGCGCGCAGGTCGTTGACCGCTACCGCGGCGCCCTGTTCCGCAAGCGCGAGGGCGATCCCGGCCCCGGCGTTCTGGCCGGCTCCGGTCACCAGGGCCACATGGCCGGTGAGGTCGAACATGCTCATCTCGTTACGTTCCTTTCTGGAGTGCGACTCCGAAGCACGACTCCGAAGAGTGATGTCATCTGTGGCGCCGACGCTCGACGGCTGCGGCTCACTCCGCCGCACTTTGGGCCGAGGGGCCCCGGTGCAGCAGCAGAGCGTCGGGGTCCGGCTCGCGCAGCATCGACCAGTAGTCGACGAGCCGCCACGGACAGCTCACCCAGGCGCGGCCGGCGGCGTTGCGGTAGTAGCCGTTGGCGGTGCGGGGGTGCTGCCACACCGTTCGGTCCAGCTCGGCGTCGACCCGCTCGTTGTACTCCCGGGTCGCCTCGGGCGTCGGCTCCAACGCCGTGTATCCGTGATCCACCAGGTGGCGCAGGCACGCGACGGCGTAGTGGACGTGCTCCTCGCTCGTCACGTTGTGGCCGCCGCCGTGGTTGGGGGCGGCGTTGGGCCCGGCACTGACGAAGAAGTTGGGGAAGCCGGGGACCATCACGCCCAGGTGAGCACGGGGATCCCGGCCGCCGTCCCAGCGCTCCGAGAGGGTGACGCCGTCGCGTCCCACGACGTCGAGGAAGCTCAGGTACTCCAGCCGGAACCCGGTCGCCCAGATGATCACGTCGGCCGGCAGGAACTCGCCGTTGCTCAGGTGCACCCCGTCCGGCTCGATCCGCTCGAAGGTCGCTCGATGCAGGGCGACGTCGTCCCGCCTGGCCGCGGCCAGGAACCCGGGGTCCTTCACGATGCGCTTGGCGAACGGCGGGAAGTCGGGAGTGAGCATCTCCACGAGGTCCGGGCGATCGGCGAGCTGCTCGTGGAGGTACCGCAGGCAGATCTGCATCAATGCGTCGTTGGCCGGCGAGGAGGAGACGTGGTTCGCGTACCACTCCTCGTCGATCCGGGGGACCGCGTAACTCTTGTCCGCAGTGAACCAGTGCGTGACCAGCCGGTACCACTGCTGGTAGTAGGGCAGGTGGCGCATCGCCCACCGCGCTGCGTCGGCGACCCCGCCCACCACGTCGCGCTCGGGGGCGATCCAGTGTGGCTGGCGGAAGACGACGTCCAGATGTGCGACCCGCTCCGCGAGACTTGCCACCACCTGCACCGACGTGCACCCCGTGCCGAGCACGACGACGCGTTTGCCGTCCAGCTCGACGGAGTCGTCCCATTCCGCGGTGTGCATCGTGGTGCCGGCGAACGATTCCCGTCCAGGAACCTCGGGGACGGACGGACTGTTGAGGACGCCGGTCGCGGTGATCACCGCATTCGCCTCGTACACCTCGGTGCCGCCGGGGCCCGCCACCTCGACCCGCCAGATCTGGCGCTCCTCCACCCAGGTGCAGCCGAGCACCCGGTGGGACAGGGCGATGTTGTCCCGGATCCCGTACTTGTCCGCGACGTGGTGCAGATAGCGCAGGTACTCCGGGCCGGTCGGATAGAACTTCGACCAGTCGGGGTTGAGTTCGAAGGAGTACGAGTAGAAGTGGCTCGGGGTGTCCACGGCGGCGCCCGGGTAGGTGTTGCGCGCCCAGGTCCCCCCGATGTCGTCGCCCGCTTCGAACACCCGGTACGAGAATCCGGCCTCGGCGAGCTTCACCGCCGCGTTGATGCCGATCATCCCGGCGCCTATCACCACGACCCGGAAGTCCGGGGGTACCGGCCGATGGTCCGCGCCGGGGCCGGGAAGGTACGCGAACCCGGACTGCTCACGCAGGTAGGGCTCGTACTCGGGGCCGATGGCGTCGTCGGTGGCCACTCGGGCCATCTCCAGGAACAGGGACTCGTCCGGGTCCCGCAGGGCGGGATCCAGCCCGTTCGGCAGGATCTCGTGCGCGCGCCGTCGCACCTCGTCGGCGACCTCCCGCGGGTACTGGCCAGGCGCGAGGTCCTGGTCGGGCCCGGCAGCCTTCGCGGCGGCGAGCCGTTCCCGGAACTCGGTCAGCAGCGCGCGGTCTCCCGTCGCGTGCACCAGCGTCATCAGCAGGGGCCCCGGTTCCGCGGCGTCGATCGCTGCGCGCAGTTGTGCGGAATCGGCGTCGGCCACCGGGTTCACCACCCGGGTCGAGCGGTCGTCGGGGATCACGGACGTCGTCATGGGTCCTCGCATCGGTGAAGTGGCTGGAAGGCTCGGGGAGGGCGGGGCGCCGGGCTCGTACCTCACGGGCGCCCGCGCAGGCCTCACCAGGGAAGGGGGTGCGCCACCTTCGCCCGCAGCAGGCCCGCGATCTCGGCCAGGGCCTGCCGGCCGCGCGCCAGGTGGTACAGCTGCATGAGGAAGCCGTGGCCCACGCCCGGATATCGGGTCACCGTGGTCTGCACCCCGGCGTCGCGCAGCCGAGCGGCGTAGCGCTCGGACCAGTCGCGCACCGGGTCCATCTCGCCCACCGCGATGATGGCGGGCGGGAGCCCGGTGAGGTCTCCGGCGTAGGCCGGGATCTCGTCCGGGCGGGGTTCCGGTGCGCCTGTGCGCGCGAGTTCATGCAGATAGGAGAGGTCGTCGCGGCTCAGTCCGGGTGCGTCGGCGAACGCGAGGACGGAGTCGGCGGCCATGTCGCGGTCGAGACCGCCGTACATCAGGATCTGACAGAACAGCCGGGGGCCGGCCAGGTCACGGGCGCGCAGCGCGACCAGCGCCGCCAGCGTGCCGCCCGCGCTGTCCCCCGCGACCGTGATCCGGTCGGGCAGCACGCCCAGCTCCGAGGCGTGCGCGGCCACCCACTCGGTGGCCGCGTAGGCGTCGTCGATCTGGCCGGGCGGAGGGTGCTCAGGGGCGAGGTGGTAGTCGACGGCGAACACGCGGTGACCGGTGTACTGGGCGATCGCCCGCGCGAACGGCTCGAAGGAGTGATTGCTGCCCATCACCATGCCGCCGCCGTGGAAGTACACGATCGCCGGCAGCTCGGCGCCCACGGTGGGACTGTAGACGCGGATCGGGAGCACGCCGTGCGCGCAGGCGATGTCGCGGTCCTCCACCATGGCCATCTCCGGCACCGAGTCCGGATGAGGCAGAGCCTCCAGCCCGGCGCGCACGGCCTGCAGGCCCGTCTCGCGCATGCCGCCCCCGCGCTGCCCCCGCCGCAGCGCGTAGAGGGCGGCGGCGTCCGGGTCGGGTGTGGGAACGTGCTGGGACATCGTCGGACCCCTCTGTGGGAAGGCAGGGCGCGCGGACCGCGGCAGCATCCCGTGCCCGGTCCGCTCGTCGCTCGCGGTGGGCACCACGCCGACGCCGCGCGCTTCGGAGCGGGCGGCCCAGTGGGCCCGCTTCGTAGTCTGGTCCGCCGCGGCCGGCTTCGGGCGGCGGTTCCCACTGACCGGAACGGCGGCCCGGTGCGTACGCCCGAGGCGGGCCCTGGGGGCCGATCGGCGGTGAACCGAGCAAGCGTTCGCCAGGGCGGAGGCGGGTGGTCAGAGCCGTTCGAGGATGGTGACGTTGGACTGACCGCCGCCCTCGCACATGGTCTGCAGCCCGTAACGCCCGCCGGTGCGCTCCAGTTCGTTGAGGAGGGTGGTCATCAGCCGGGTGCCGGTCGCGCCGATGGGGTGGCCCAGGGCGATGGCACCGCCGTTGACGTTGACCCGGTCCAGGTCGGCGCCGATCTCGGCGGCCCAGGCCAGGACGACGGAGGCGAAGGCCTCGTTGACCTCGAACAGGTCGATGTCGCCGACCGTCATCCCCGCCTTGTGCAGGGCACGGCGAGTGGCCGCGATGGGGCCGGTCAGCATCCACACCGGGTCGTCGGCGTAGACCGACAGGTGGTGGACGCGGGCGCGGGGAGTGAGGCCGTGCTCGCGTACCGCCCGCTCGGAGGCGACCAGAACGGCCGAGGAGGCGTCGCTGATCTGGGAGGCCAGCGCGGCGGTGATCAGACTGCCCTCCCGCAAGGGCGCGAGAGAAGCCATCTTCTCCGGTGAGGTGTCCCGGCGTGGGCATTCGTCCGTGCCGAACTCCCCGACCGGCTCGATCTCGCCCTTGAACCGCCCCTCTTCGATGGCGGCCAGTGCCCGTCGGTGGCTGCTCAGGGCGAAGTCTTCCATCTCCTGCCGGGAGAGCCGCCACTTCCGGGCGATCATCTCGGCCGCGCGGAACTGCGAGATCTCCTGGGTTCCGTAACGCTTCACCCATCCCGGAGACTCGGCGAAGGGCGTGCTGTAGCCGTACTGCTCGCCGACTGCCATCGAGGCGGATATCGGAATGGCGGACATGTTCTGCACACCGCCGGCGACGATCAGGTCGGCGGTGCCGGACATCACGCCCTGCGCCGCGAAGTGCACCGCCTGCTGGCTGGAACCGCACTGCCGGTCGATCGTCACGCCGGGGACGTGGTCGGGCAGCCCGGCCACCAGCCAGGCGGTGCGGGCGATGTCGCCGGCCTGCGACCCGATGGTGTCGTTGCAGCCGAGGACGACGTCGTCCACGGCGCCGGGGTCGATCCCCGACCGTCGCATCAGCGCGCTGATGGCATGGCCCGCCAGGTCAGCGGAGTGCATGGCGGCCAGGGAACCGCCACGCCGTCCCACCGGGGTGCGGACGGCGTCGATGATGTAGGCCTCGGCCACGGTCTTCCTCCTTCTCGGTGCTCCGGAACTCTCAGGCGTGCTGGCTGCTGACCGAGACGACCTCGCCGGTCATGTACGAGGAATAGCCGCTGGCCAGGAAGACCATGACGTTGGCCACCTCCCACGGCTCCGCGGCCCGGCCGAACGCCTCCCGGCCCTTCAGCTCGTCGAGGAATTCCTCGGTGGTGACCTTCGCCAGGAACGGGTGCATTGCCAGGCTCGGCGACACGGCGTTGACCCGGATACCGAAGGCGGCGAGGTCCGCTGCCGCGCTGCGGGTCAGGGCCATCACCCCGGCCTTGGCCGCGGCGTAGTGTGCCTGTCCCTCCTGAGCTCGCCAGCCGACCACCGAGGCGTTGTTGACGATCACGCCTCTGCGCCCGGCACGGGCCATCCGGCCACCGGCGGCGCGGACGCAGCGGAACGTGCCGGTGAGGGTGATGTCCAGGACCCGGGACCACTCCTCGTCGGTCATCTCCAGCAGGGAACGGGTGCCGCCGAGTCCCGCGTTGTTGACCATCACGTCGACCCCGCCGAACGGCTCCGCCGCGTCCAGCAAGGCGTTCACCTGCTCCTCGCGGGTCACGTCGCAGACAGCCGAGGCCACGCGGTCATCACCGAACTCGTCGGCCAACTCCTTCACGGCCCCGGCGAGGCGGCCCTCGTGGACGTCGCCGAGCACCACGGCCCGCGCCCCCTCCTCCAGGCAGCGGCGCACCACAGCGGAGCCGATGCCGGCCCCGGCCGCGGCGGTGACCACGACGGTCCGATCGGTGAGCAGACCGTGTCCGGGCACGTACTCGGGCGGCGCCTGCTCGACTTTTCGCGTGTTCATGCCTTCGGCTCCTTCGGCAGGCCGAGCACCCGCTCGGCGATGATGTTGCGCTGGATCTCGTTCGAGCCGCCGTAGATGGTGTCGGCCCGGCTGAAGAGGAACAGCCTCTGGAACGCGTCGAGTTCGTACGGTGCGGCCTGGGCGGTCAACGACGCCGCGCCCGCAACTTCCATGGCGAGCTCGCCCAGGTTCCGGTGCCAGGTCCCCCACAGGAGCTTCGCGATCGACGCCTCGGGGCCCGGCGAGCCCGTACCGGCCAGCATGCGCAGCGCGTTGAGCCTGATCAGTTCAAGTCCCATGTGGGCTCGGGTGATCCGGTCCTGGATCGCGGGGTCGTCGATCGCACCGGTGTGCCGGGCCAGTGCCACCACCGTTTCCAGCTCGCGGGCGAAGCCGATCTGCTGCCCCAGGGTGGAGACGCCGCGTTCGAATCCGAGGGTGGCCATGGCCACCTTCCAGCCGTCACCGGGAGCGCCCACGACGAGAGAGGCGTCGGTCCGGGCGCCGTCGAAGAAGACCTCGTTGAACTCCGAGGTACCGGTCAGCTGGTTGATGGGGCGTACGTCGACACCCTCCTGCCGCATCGGCACCAGGAGGTAGGACAGACCGGCGTGGCGTACGGAGCCCGGTTCCGTCCGGGCGATCACGAAGCACCAGTCGGCGAGGTGAGCCAGTGAGGTCCACACCTTCTGGCCGTCGATCACCCACCGGTCCGGCTGTCCCGGGCTCGCCGCGGTCTCCAGACGGGCTCGGGTGGAAACGGACGCCAGGTCGGAACCCGCATCTGGCTCCGAGTAGCCCTGGCACCACAGCTCTTCGACGAGACGGATCCGGGGGAGGAAGCGGTCCTTCTGATCCTGGGTGCCGAACGCGATCAGGGTGGGGCCGAGCAGTTCCTCACCCAGATGGTTGACCCGGGCGGGCCCGTCGGCCCTCGCGTACTCCTCGTGGAAGATGACCTGGCGGGAGACGGAGAGCGCTCGGCCCCCGTACTCCTGCGGCCAGCCGATGCAGGTCCAGCCGTGAGCGGCGAGGTGCCGGTCCCAGGCGAGCCGTTCCTCGTACGCCTCGTGCTCGCGTCCCGAACCACCGCGTCCTCGAAGGTCGGCGAAGTCACCGGAGAGATGTGTTTCGAGCCAGTCCCGTACCTCCTGGCGGAAGGCTTCGTCCTGCGGTGAATGGGCCAGATCCACGAATCCCCCTACAAGAGGCAGTCGATGTTCGGTGGTGGTCGGCACGTGGGGTTTCGCCTACACTACCCCACCAAGCACTTGTTTGGTCAACGCCCAAGGCCCCACCGAAGGAGCAGGCATGTCCACTGCGGAGAGCCGTACCGCCGAGGTAGCCGAGGACCAGGTCGTCACCTACGAGGTGCGCGGCACCGTCGCCGTCGTGACGGTGAACCGCCCCCGGTATCGCAACGCGCAGAACTCGAAGGTGACGTACGCCCTCGACGCCGCCTTCACCCGCGCCGTCGACGACGACGCGGTGAAAGTGATCGTCCTGGCGGGCAGCGGCGAGCACTTCAGCGGCGGGCACGACATCGGCACGCCTGGCCGCGACATCGACGAGACCTTCGAGCGCAGGGCCGTCATCTGGTGGGACCACGCCGACAAGCACGGTGTCGACTCCCGCATAGCCCGCGAGTCCGAGGTCTACCTGGGCATGTGCCGACGCTGGCGTGAGATCCCCAAGCCGATGATCGCGATGGTGCAGGGTGCGTGCATCGCGGGCGGCCTCATGCTGGCCTGGTCCTGTGACTTCATCGTCGCCTCCGAAGACGCGTTCTTCAGCGACCCGGTCGTGCGGATGGGCATTCCCGGCGTCGAGTTCTTCGCGCACCCCTGGGTGATGAGCCCGAGGGCCGCCAAGGAGTTCCTGTTCACCGGAGACCGCTTCGACGCCCGCCGCGCCCACCAGCTCGGCATGGTCAACCACGTCGTCTCCCGCGAGGAACTGGAGCCGACGGTGTTCGCGCTGGCGGAGCGGATCAGCGCGATGCCCCGCTTCGGCCTCGCGCTGGCGAAGAAGGCGGTCAACCAGGCCGAGGACCTGCAGGGCATGCGGTCGGGCATGGACTCCGTCTTCGGGCTCCACCACGCCGCGCACTCCCACAACGCGGAGGTCGGCGCCGACTCCTTGGCGGGCATGGACGCGCGGGCCATGCGGGAATCCGGGCGATCGGCGGGCGGCGCGTGAACCACCGCCTGCATCCCAGCGAGGCACCTCACCCAAGGGCGACCCGATGACCTTCGCACTGACCGCAGAACAGAACGAACTGTCCTCGACCCTCTTCCATCTGTTGGCCCGCCACAGCGACAGCGGTGCGGTGCGCAGGGCCGTGGAGAGGGCCCCCGGATACGACGAGGACCTGTGGCGCACGCTGTGCGAGCAGGTGGGCGTGGCGAGTCTGGCCATTCCCGAGGAGTACGGCGGCGCCGGCTTCTCCCTGATGGAGACGCACGTCGTGCTGGAGCGGCTGGGCGCGGCGCTCACGCCGTCACCACTGCTCGGCTCGGGTGTGCTCGCCGCCCAGGCACTGCTGCTCTGCGGGGACACGGCGGCGTGCGCACGGTTGCTCCCCGGCATCGCCGAGGGCGTCCGAGTCGCGGCCGTCTGCTGGGCAGGCGAGGACAGCCACTGGCAGACCGACCGCAGCGACGTGCGCGCGGAGGCCGGTGGCGCCGGCGGCACCTGGTCGCTGACCGGAACGGCATGCCTGGTCCTCGACGGCGCGGCGGCTCACACCTTCCTGGTCGTCGCCAGGACCGGGCCGGGGAGGGTGGGTCTCTTCGAGGTGGACGCGGCCGACGACCAGGCCCGCTCGACCCCCACCCCGGCGGTGGACTCAACGGTGAACCTGGCCCGGGTGGAGTTCGACGGCGCACCGGGCGTCCCTCTCGCGCTCGACGCGGCCGGCCTGCTCGAAACCCTGCACGACATCGCGGCCGTCGCGGTCTCCGCGCTCCAGGTCGGCGCCGCCCAGCGCGCCCTGGACATGACCGTTGCCTACTCCAGGGAGCGCGTCCAGTTCGGCCGCCCCATCGGGTCGTTCCAGGCATTGAAGCACCGCATGGCCGACATGCTGGTCGCGGTGGAGACGGCGCGGTCGGCGTCCTGGGCCGCGGCCTGGTCCGCCGCCAGACGGGACTCCGAACTGCCCGCCCAGGCGGCCCTGGCGAAGGCGTGGTGTTCGGAGGCGCTCAACGACGTGGCCGCCGAGGCGGTCCAACTGCACGGCGGGATCGCGATCACCTGGGAACACGACGCCCAGATGGTGTTCAAAAGGGCCCACGCGACCTCCCAGCTGTTCGGTCAGCCCCACGAGCACCGCAACCGGCTGTTTTGGCACATCGTCGGTGCGGCGCCCCGGTAGCCGCGGCCTGTGTGCCGCACATCAACGGTGCGGCACCTCGACGAAGACCGCCTCGGCCTCGACCGTGCGCACCCCGTCGCAGGCGATCCAGCCGGTGACGGTGACCTTGCGTCCGGAGCGGGCGGCGACCTCGGCGCGCATCCGCAGGGGCCGGCGCAGGGGAGAGCGGGCGAGATAGCGCACGGTCAGAGAGCCCGTGACACAGAGCAGCCCCGTCGACTGGACGAGGATGCCCAGCAGATTGTCCAGCAACAGCGCGCTCACGCCGCCGTGGACCGAGTCCGTGGGGCCTTCGTGCAGCGCGTTCATCACGACGGTGGCCTCGGCCCCGCCGCCCTGCGGGAAGAACACCTCCAACGGGACCTGCACCGGGTTGTACCGGTCGAGCAGCACGCGAGGCACACCCACGGTCTCCGCCACGGGCAGCGGCACGCATCGCGTCCCCGACTGCTTTTCCAGCTCCTGGGTAAGGGAGGCGAGGATCTCGGTGACCCGGGCCAGTTCCTCGGCGGAGACCTCCGTCACGGCCACGGCGTGGGCCAGTGACCGGGTGGCTTGCACCAGACGTTCCCGCTCCCGGTGACTCACCGGCTGCTCCTCCTCTGCAACGACCTGTGCTACGACGTCTGTCCGCCGTCGACGATGAAGTCCTGCCCTGTGCAGTAGCCGGCGGCGTCGCCGGCGAGGAAGGCCACCACGGAGGCCACCTCGGAGACCGCGCCGACCCGGGGGACGGGCTGCCCCGCCACCGCCCCGCCGCCCGCGCGCGTCTCCTCCGTGATCATCGGGGTGTCGATGGCCCCGGGGCAGACGCAGTTGACCCGGATGCCGAGCGGCCCCAGCTCCCGCGCGGCCGACCTGGTGGCTCCGCGCAGCGCCCACTTGGACGCGGCGTACGCGAGACCGCCCGGGTAGCCGACCAGGCCGGCGGTGGAGGCGATGTTGACGATGGATCCGCCGCGCCCACGCATCAGGGGGACGACCGCCTTCATGCCCAGGACGGGCCCGACGAGGTTGACCCGTAGCGTGGCCGCCAGGTTCTCCTCGGTGAGGTCGGTGAGCGGCTCCTTGACGGCGATGCCCGCGTTGTTGACGAGTACGTCGACCCGCCCGAACGCCTCCTCGGCCCGGTGCATCGCCTGGGCCCAGGCGTCGGCGCTTCCCACGTCGAGCGGGCAGACCAGCACCTCGCCGCTGATCCGGTCGGCGACGGCCCGCGCCGCGCTCTCGTCCAGATCGGTGAGAACGACCCGTGCGCCGAACCGGGCCAGAGTCCGGGCGTGTTCGGCGCCCTGGCCTTGTCCGGCCCCGGTCACCAGGGCGACCTTGTTCCGTAGATCGATGAGGTGTTCGGCCACGCTCGGCTCCCTTCCCGTCGGCCTTCAACAAGCGATTGCTTGTTAGGTTGACTGTAGGCGGCTGCTGCTTGTTTCCGGAAGGGTGCTGTGACCAAGCGCTTGATCGGTACCATAGCTATGCCGTTGCCCCGAGGGACAGGAAGACCGCCGTGGCCTACTCCGTCAACCATCTGGGAATCACCGTCAGCGACATGGACCGCTCGCTCGACTTCTACGTGCGGGTGCTGGGCGGCGTGTCGCTGGGTTCCTGGGAGCGCAGCGGCCCCAGGGTCGACGCCGTGACGGGCTACCCGGGTGTGGTGGTCCGTCAGGCGTTCGTCCGCCTCGCCGGAGGGGCGACGCTCATCGAACTGCTGCAGTACGTCGGTGGTGCGAAGGAGGTGACCGACCCGGACCACGGTCGAGTGGGATCCGTCCACATTGCGGTGGACGTTCACGGACTCGACGAGACCCTGGGCCGGATGCGTGAAGAGGGCCTGACCGTCCTCTCGGAGCCCATCGTGGCCGGAGAAGGCCCGTTGGAGGGCTGTCGGGTCGTCTACGTGCTCGACCCGGACCGGGTCCGCGTCGAACTCGTCGAGACTCCGAACGCGGCGGCCCGAGTGCGTTGACCCGTAGGTTGTTGATGCGCTCCGCCGCTCTCGGGCTGCACGCGGTCGGTCCCGGCCACCAGCCGTCGTGCGAACAGGGACAGCCGCAAATACGGATGGCGGCCCGTCGGAGTCAACTCGCCCGACGGACCTCGCGCTGCCCCGGAACCCGCACGTGACCACGGGTGAAGTACGGTCGACAGGTGAGCACATCACGCAAGCCCCGAGGCCCCTACCGCAAGGGCCTTGAGCGCCGTCGGCAGATCCTGCGGGCGGCCCTGGAGGTCTACAGCGAAGGCGGTGAGCGCGGCTCCTCGCTCAAAGAGATCGCGGACCGGGTCGGCCTGTCACAGGCAGGTGTACTGCACTACTTCGAATCCCGCGAAGAGCTGCTGCTCGCGGTCCTGGCCGAACGGGACCTCGCGGGCACCGAGGCGACCGGGGACGCCACTTCCCCCGGCGAGGCGGTTGCCAGGGTCGTCGCCCACAACGCACGGCAGCCTGGCCTGGTCGATCTGTTCGTGACCCTGTCGGCCGCCGCATCGGACGTGGAGCATCCCGCCCATGCTTTCTTCACTCAGCGCTACGATGCCCTGAGTGCTCAGATCGAGGACGGAATGGGGCAGGCGCGGCGGCGCGGGAACGTCCGCGAGGACGTTACCCCTGAGCAGTTGTCGCGGCTCCTCATCGCGGTCGCGGACGGCCTGCAACTGCAGTGGCTGCTCAACCCAGACATCGACATGGCGGAACTGGTCGAGGTGTTCAATCGGATGTGCCGGCCTCCGGCGGGCGAAGAACAGTCCGCGCCCGCCTCCGACGCCCATGGCTGACGGCTCGCCGCACAGGTAGTCCAATCCGCCCCGAGCCTCAGTGTGGCGAACGCAGCGAACACGGGATGTAGTGCCTTCAGAAGGCTGCATGCCGTATGACTGCTCCGGCGATGGCGAGCACCACACGCGAAACCCTAGCTTTATTCGGGTTTAGGTTCTACCGTCGAAGTCGTGACACGGCTCGGCCTGCCCACTCGCTCGCCGGCCCGAGCGCCCGCGTCCAGTCCGCCTGGCGCCACGAGAACGGCATTTCCTGCCTCGATCTGATCCATCCCGCCCGGCGCCGAGGCGGCAGTGCGGCTACTCGACAGGCGCGCGTTCACGGCCGAGGCGGGAGCCCACACCTTCCGCCGACAGCTTGGTGACCACTGCCCGCCGCTCTTCCTGCCCCGCCGCCCCGACCGAACTGAGGATTCCGCCACCATGCCCCATGCACCCGTAGACAGCGCCTCCGGCGCGGACGCCACGCTGAGCCTCGACACGAAGACTCCCCTGCTCTCCGGCCGCGGCCTGTGGTCCACGGAATCCGCCGAAGAGGCGGGCATCCCCTCGCTCACCCTCAGTGACGGCCCGCACGGCGTGCGTTTTCAGTCCGGCGAGGGCGACCACCTCGGCATCAACAACAGCGCACCCGCCACCTGCTTCCCCCCGGCCACCGCCCTCGCCTCCAGCTGGGATCAGGAGCTGGTCGGTAGGCTCGGTGAGGCACTGGGCCGCGAAGCGCGCTCGCTCGGCGTGGACGTACTGCTCGGCCCCGGTGTCAACATCAAGCGCTCGCCGCTCTGCGGCCGTAACTTCGAGTACTTCTCGGAGGACCCGCTGCTCAGCGGGGTGCTCGGGGCCGCCCACGTGCGTGGTGTGCAGAGCCAGGGCGTCGGTGCCTCGGTGAAGCACTTCGCGGCCAACAACCAGGAGACGGACCGGATGCGCGTCAGCGCCGACGTCGACGAGCGCACCTTGCGCGAGATCTACCTTCCGGCCTTCGAGCGCATCGTCACCGAGGCCGCGCCGGCGACCGTGATGTGCTCGTACAACAAGATCAACGGGGTGTACGCGGCCGAGCACCGCCGGCTGCTCACCGAGGTCCTCCGCGAGGAGTGGGGCTTCGACGGCCTGGTGGTCTCCGACTGGGGCGCGGTAGCCGATCGGGTCGCGGCGCTGGCCGCCGGTACCGACCTGGAGATGCCGGGCAACGGCGGCGGAACCGACGCCGAAGTCGCCGCGGCGGTCCGCGCGGGCGCCCTGGACGAGTCCGTCGTCGACACCGCGGTCGACCGGCTGCGCGCGCTGGCCCGCCGGGTCCGCGCCGAGGCCACCCCCACGCCGGTGGACCACGAGGCGCAGCATCAGCTCGTCCGCGAGATCGCCGCCGACTGTCTGGTCCTGCTCAAGAACGAGGACCGCGCGCTGCCGCTCGCACCGTCGGGACGCCTCGCTCTGATCGGGGAGTTCGCGACCGCCCTGCGCTACCAGGGTGGTGGCAGCTCCCATGTCAACGCCACCCGCGTCGACAGCCCGGCCGATGAGCTGCGCGCGCTGCTTCCGAACGCCCGCTTCGATATCGCCCAGGGCTACGACACCGCCGGGCAGGACGACGCGGCACGGCTGCGCGAAGAGGCCGTCGCACTCGCTGTGCAGGCGGACACCGCCGTACTCTTCGTCGGCCTGCGGGAAGCCGACGAATCCGAGGGATTCGACCGCGAGCACCTCGAACTTCACGTAGACCAGACTGAGTTGATCAGAGCCGTGGCACAGGCAGCCCGGCGCACCGTGGTCGTCCTCCTCAACGGTGGCGTCGTCCGCCTGGCGGACAGCTGGTACGACGAGGTGGACGCGGTCCTCGAAGCGTGGCTCCCGGGTCAGGCGGGCGGCGGCGCGATAGCCGACGTGCTGACCGGCCGGGTCAACCCCTCGGGCCGTCTGGCCGAGACGATCCCGCACCGTCTGTCCGACACCCCGTCGTTCCTCAACTTCCCCGGCGAGCAGGGCCACGTCCGCTACGGCGAGGGCGTCATGGTCGGCTACCGCTACTACGAGACCGCTGACGTCGCCGTTCGCCACCCCTTCGGCCACGGACTGAGCTACACGACGTTCGAGACGAGCGATTTCCAGGTCACTCGGACCGGCCCGGACACCGCGCAGGCGACCGCCACCGTCACCAACACCGGGGGCCGCGCCGGCAAGCACGTCGTCCAGGTGTACGTCTCCGCCCCGAAGCGGCCGGTCAGCAGCCCGGCCCGCGAGCTACGCGCCTTCGCCAAGGTAGCGCTCGACCCCGGCGAGTCCACAACGGTCATCCTCGACCTGGACCGGCGAGCCTTCGCCTACTGGGACATCACCCTCGACGGCTGGACCGTAGCCGCCGGCCCTTACCAGGTGCAGCTCTGCGAGAACGCCCATGACGTCCTCGTCTCCGCCCCTCTCGACCTCGCCGGCGACCAGCTGATCAAGCTGATCACCCTTGACTCCACCGTGGGAGAGTGGTTCGGCCACCCGGCCGTCGGCCCCGCCCTGACCGGGGCGATACGCGCCGGCCTCACCGAGGAGCAGGCTGCCATGGCCGACGACAACGCCGATGCGATGCGTATGGCCGAGTCGATGCCGATGCGTCAGTTCCTCGGCTTCCTGCCAGTTCCGCTCCCGGAGGACGTCCTGGAACAGCTGATGGGGCTGAGTCACGCCCCCTCGGCCTCCTGACCCATCTCCAGCCGTTCCAGTTCCTCGGCGTCAAGGCTCAGTCCGGCCGCCGCCGCCGAGTCCCGTACCGACTCCGGCCGACCGGCCCCGGGGATCGGGATGATGGCCGGGGACTTGGCCAGCTGCCAGGCCAGCACTACCTGATGGGGGCTGACTCCGCGTTCTCGCGCGACGGCTTCGAACGCGCCGTACTTCGCCCCGAGCTCCTTCGCCTGGCGCATTCCGCCGAACGGCCCCCAGGACAGGAAGGCCAGTCCCAGTTCCTCGCAGAGCGCCATTTCGGGCTCGCTGGACCGGAAGCCGGGGGAGTACTCGTTCTCCACCGCCACGAGCGCCTCACCGAGGATGGTGCGGGCCAGCCGGATCTGCTCCGTATCGGCGTTGGAGATCCCGGCGCGGCGGATCAGGCCCGCTGCGTGGAGGTCGTGGAGGGCGCCCATGGTCTCGGCGTAAGGGATCTTGGGGTCGGGCCGGTGGTGCAGGTACAGCGGCAGGGCGTCCAGGCGGAGGCGGCGCAGGGAGGCCTCGCAGGCGCGGCGCAGGTGTTCGGGTCGGCCGTCGGTCTCCCAGACCTGGTCGCCGGGTCGCAGGTGTCCGCCCTTGGTCGAGATGATCACCTGGTCGGTCGGGCCCGGGTAGCTTTCGAGCGCCTTGGCGAGCATCGACTCGTTCACGCCGGACCCGGCCCCGGGGCCGTAGACGTCGGCGGTGTCGAAGAGGGTCACCCCGGCGTCCACTGCCGCGTGGACGGTGCGGATCGCGCGGGCCTCGTCGTAACCGGGGACCTGGGTCAGGGTCATCGCGCCCATCCCCACCGGGAAGACCGTCAGGTCGCCCAGGGGCCGGGCCGACCGGTTCCTTCGGGTGGCGTCGCTCACTTGCCCACCGCCGTCCAGCCGCCGTCGACGGGCATGCACACACCGGTCGAGAACGTGGCGTCCATGAGCAGGAACACGATGGCGGATGCCATCTCCTCGGGGGTGCAGAGCCGGCCGAGCGGCGTACGTGCCTCTGTGGCGCTCACGTCATAGCCCTGGTCGATCATCTCCTGCACCATGGGCGTCAACGTGTGGCCCGGGGCGACGCTGTTGACCCGAATCCCGCGGGAGGCCCACTCGACGGCGAGGTTCTGGGTGAGCTGGCGGACCGCAGCTTTGGCGACCCCGTAGTCGGCCTGGTTCACCCAGCCGCCGTAGGCGGTGGTGGAGGAGACGGTCACGATCGATCCGCCCGTCGGGGGGCCGCCGGGCGCCTGTTCCATGCATCGCACCAGCGACCTGGCCGCCACGAGTGTGCCCGTCACATGGACGTCCAGCACGCGCCGGTAGGCGGGGAGGTCCAGTTCGAGAGCCGGGACGAAGCCACCCCGGACACCATGGCTCGTCACCAGCAGGCTCGGCGGCCGGCCGGCCTGCTCGGTGGCGGTGTCGAGTGCGCCCCGGACGGCCGTCTCGTCCGTTACGTCCACGGAGAACGCGCGCAGTCCGGCGCCCCGCGGGGATCCCGGTCGATCGGGTATCGGCTGCGCGTCCAGGACGGTGACCTGCGCCCCTCTGCCGAGAAGTAGGTCCACCACGGCCAGGCCGATCCCGCTGCTGCCACCAGTCACTACCGCGTGTCGTGTGCTGTCGGACATCGAACCACCTGTCCCTAGAAGTCGTCGGCCGACCCAACGTAACCTAGCAATTGCTTGCTAGGTAGACCTGTCTTCAGCGCCAACCAAGCGTTAGGTTGGATATCGAGATATTCGATGTCCGCGTCTGAGAGGAACTGTCCATGGGCGACAAATCGATGTCCCTGGAGGAATTCGCCGGGACCATCGAGTCGGGCATGACGATCGGGATCGGCGGATGGGGGGCGCGCCGCAAGCCGATGGCGCTGGTCCGTGAGATCCTTCGCGGCGACGCGCGGGATCTCACCGTCGTCACCCTCGGCGGCCCGGACGTCGGGCTGCTCTGCGCGGCGGGACGGGTCCGCAAGCTCGTCTACGCCTTCGTCTCGCTGGACAGCATCGCGCTCGACCCGCACTTCCGGGCGGCGCGCGAGCGGGGTGAGATCGAGACCGCCGAGTACGACGAGGGCATGTTCGTCACCGGTCTGCGTGCCGCTGCTGCCCGGCTGTCCTTTCTGCCGACCCGGGCGGGCCTCGGCTCCGACGTCCTGACGATGAACCCCGACCTGCTGACGATCGCCTCTCCCTACGACGGCGAGGAGTACGTCGCCATGAAGGCGCTGCGCCTCGACGTCGCCCTGGTGCACGTCAACCGCGCCGACGCCGCCGGCAACGCCCAGTACCTGGGACCGGATCCGTACTTCGACGACCTGTACGCGATGGCCGCCGAACGCTGCTACGTGAGCACCGAGCAGATCGTCGCCCCTGAGGAGCTGGCCGCCGGCGGGCCCGCGCAGTCATTGCTGATCAGCCGCCTCTTCACCGACGGTGTGATCGAGGTGCCGGGTGGCGCGCACTCCACTTCGTGCGAGCCGGACTACGCCCGGGACGAGGCGTTCCAGGCCCACTACGCGTCAGCCGCGCGGGACGCGGGCTCCTGGGAGGAGTTTCGCAAGAGGTTCCTGGACGGCGGCGAGCGGGAGTACCACGAGGCGGTGGCGGAGTTCCACGCCGCGCGCGACGAGAAGGAGGACGGCCGATGACGGACATCACCCGAGCCGAGGTGTGCGCCGCGGCGTGCGCCGACGCGTGGCGCGACGCCGGCGAGGTGCTCGCGCACGCGGTCGGCGTACTGCCCGCGGTCGGGGCGCGGCTCGCACGGCTGACGACCAGCCCGGATCTGGTGCTGAGTGACGGCGAGGCGTTCTTCGTGAGCGAGCCGCCGCCGCTCGGCCGCACCGCCGCGGACGGGGGAGTCGTCGAGAGCTGGGTGCCCTACCGCCGGGTCTTCGACATCGTCGCCAGCGGCCGTCGCCAGAGCATGATGGGCGCCAGCCAGATCGACCGGTACGGCAACCAGAACATCTCCCTCATCGGCGACTGGCGGCGTCCCTCCCGGCAGCTCATCGGCGTGCGCGGGGCACCGGGCAACACGGTCAACCACCGCACCGACTACTGGGTGGCCCGGCACTCGCCGAAGGTCTTCGTCGAGAAGGTCGACGTGGTCTGCGGCGTGGGCAACGACCGGGCTCGCGCGGGCAAGGGGCTGAGGTTTCACCATCTGGGAGTGGTGATCACCGACCTGGCCGTCCTCGACTACGGGAGCGACGGTCTGCTGCGCGTGCGCTCGCTCCACCCGGGCGTCACGGAGGAGGAGGTCCGGCGCAGCACCGGCTTCGAGATGGACATGGGCGGAGCCACCGAGACCCGTACGCCGGACGAGGCCGAACTCCGGCTCATCCGTGAGGTGATCGACCCCGGTCGGCTCCGCGAGCGCGAGGTGCCCGTCACTCCGTGACGAGGCCGCCGTACAGGATGCGGAGGTACTGCTCGGCCACCGCCTCGGCGCGGAACCGGCCGCGCGGGCGGTACCACCGCACCGTGCACCACACGGTGTCCCGGATGAACCGGTAGGTCAGGTTCACATCGACGTCGCGGCGGAAGATCCCGGACTTCTGGCCGGCCGTGAGCGCCCTCAGCCAGATCCTCTCGATCTTCTTGCCCATCTGGTCGACGTACTCGAATCCTGGCAGACCGCTCAGCGCGTCCGCCTCGTTCTGGTAGAGGGCGACGGCTTCCGGGGTCTGGTGAATGGTGGTGAAGGAGTGCGCGACCAGCCGGTCGAGGACATCCTTGGGGTCCTCCGCCTCCTTCTCGATCTCCGTGAAACGCTCCAGGAGGTGCCCGAGGAAGTCCCGCAGGATCTCGTCGAGCATCTCCTCCTTGGAGCTGAAGTGGTGGTAGAGGCTGCCGGAGAGGATGCCCGCCTCGTCGGCGATGTCCCGGACGGTCGTTTGAGTGAAACCCCGGGAGGCGAACAGACCCGCGGCGATCTCCAACAGCTCCGCCCGGCGCACGGAGCTGCCGCTCCTGGATCCGCCGTTCCTGGCCGCGGCCCGGGTGGGGGCTGCCGTTCGGGCGGGGCGACGTATCGCCATGTCGTTCGTCCTCTCCGTCGGGGCGCTGCCTCCGACCACCAAGCGTTTGCCCGCATCGTGCCACACACCGCGGAGCCGCCGTCCCACTCAGCGGGACGGCGGCTTGCGGGTATCCGGCCCGCGCCCTGCACTGCCCAGCATATCCCCAGTTGTTGACCAAGCGGTTGGTTGTTTAGGAGGATGTACGTGAACGAGGTCCAGGTGCCCCTGACCATCCCCCGGCTGCTCGCCCTGGCGGCGGAGCGGTACGGAGACCATCCGGCCGTCGTCGAAAGCGGGGTCTCGGTGAGCTACCGCCGGCTGGCGGAGCTGGTCCGGCGGACGGCGCGGTCCTACCTGGCGGTGGGAGTCCGTCCCGGTGACCGGGTCGCCGTCTGGGCGCCCAACCGGCTGGAGTTCGTGCTCGCTCTGCTCGGCGCGCAGAGCGCGGGTGCTTCCGTGGTGCCCATGAACACCCGTTACCGCGGCCACGAAGCCGCGGTGATCCTGCGCCGGTCCCGGGCCTCGGCACTCGTCCTCGCCAACGGCTTCCTCGGCGCCGATTTCGCCGCGATGCTACGGGACGCGGCGACGGAGGGCGCCGGCACCGGGGAGGAGGCCGGGCCGGGGGATCGGGACGGAGCGGTGCGGGAGCCCGGGCCGGAAGGGTCCGGTCCCGTACCCGGGCTTCCTTGGCTGCGGACCGTGGTGGACCTCGGCGCGGACCGGTCCGTGGACGGTCTGCTGTCCTGGGACGACTTCGTCGCCCGCGCGGATGAGGTCCCGGAGGAGGAGGGCGCCCGTATCGCCCGGGAGGTCAGCCCCGACGACCTCAGCGACATCATGTTCACCTCCGGCACCACTGGCCTGCCCAAGGGTGTGATGAGCGCGCACCGGCAGACCATCGGAACGGCGCTGGTGTGGGCCGAGGGCGCGGCACTGAGCCACACCGACCGTTACGCGATCGTCAACCCGTTCTTCCACGGCTTCGGCTACAAGACCGGAGTGATCGCCTCGATCGCCGTCGGTGCCACCATCCACCCGGTGGCGACGTTCGACGCCGACCGCCTTCTGGAACTGATCCAGGAGGCCCGCATCTCGGTGCTGCCCGGCGCGCCCACCCTCTTCGTCTCCCTTCTCGACCACCCCCGGCTCCGGGAGTTCGACCTTTCCTCCCTCCGCTTCGCGACCGCGGGCGCCGCCACCGTCCCCGAGTCGCTGTTCCGGCGGATGCGTGAGGAGCTGGGCTTCGACACCGTCGCGCAGGCGTACGGCCTGACCGAGTGCGTCGTGGCGACCCGGTCGCGGCCCGGCGAGGACCCGGCCCACGTGGAGCGGACGACCGGCCCCGCCGTGCCCGGCATCGAGATCAGGGTCGTCGGCCCGGACGGCAAGGACGTGGCCGAGGGCGGGGACGGCGAGATCCTGCTGCGCGGCGACAACGTGATGCTCGGCTACTTCGAGGACGAGGAGGCGACCCGGGCGGCTGTGGACGCGGAGGGATGGCTGCGTACCGGGGACGTGGGCCGGCTCGACGAGCACGGCTGCCTGAAGATCACCGACCGGATCAAGGACGTGATCATCGTGGGCGGCTTCAACGTGTACCCCGCGGAGGTGGAGAACGCCCTGGCCGACCATCCGCAGATCGCCGAGGCCGCGGTGGTCGGCGTACCCGACGCCCGGCTCGGGGCCGTGCCCTGCGCCTACGTCGTCCCCCGCCGCGGGGCGGACCCCACGGCGGGGGACGTCATCGCGTACTGCAAGGAGCGGCTGGCCAACTTCAAGGTGCCCCGGCGGGTGATCGTGCTGTCCGACCTGCCGAGGAACGCCAGTGGCAAGATCCTCAAGACCAGTCTGCGTCAGCGGCTCAGCTGAGCCGCTCGATCACCATGGCCATGCCCTGACCGCCGGCCACACACATGGCCTCCAGGCCGAAGCGACCGTCCCGCTCCTGGAGGGCATGGATCAGCGTCGTGGTGATGCGTGCCCCCGTCATGCCGAACGGATGGCCCAGCGCGATCGCGCCACCGTTCACGTTGACCCGTTCCGGGTCGGCCTTCAGCTGCCGTACGGAGGGGATCACCTGGGCGGCGAACGCCTCGTTGAACTCGAACAGGTCGATGTCTCCCACCGAGAGACCGGCCCGGTCCAGCGCCTCGCGGGAGGCGTCCACCGGTCCGAGACCCATGATCTCCGGGCTGAGCGCCGACACCCCGGTGGACACGATCCGGGCCAGCGGGGCCAGGCCGAGCTCGGCCGCGCGCCGGTCGCTCATGACGACCAGGGCCGCGGCGCCGTCGTTGAGGGGGCAGCAGTTCGCCGCGGTCACGGTGCCGTCCGGCCGGAACACCGGTCGCAGCGCGGAGACCTTCTCCAGAGTCATTCCCTTGCGGGGCCCGTCGTCGGCGGCGACCACGGTGCCGTCCGGCAGGGTGACCGGGGTGATGTCGCGCTGCCAGAACCCGCGAGCGTCGGCCGCTTCGGCCAGCTGCTGGCTGCGGACCGCGAACTCGTCCTGCTCGCGCCGCGAGACACCGCACAGTCGGGCCACGTTCTCCGCGGTGTCGCCCATGCCGATGTAGACATCGGGCAGGTCACCGGCTACGCGGGGGTCCACCCATGCATCGCCCTCACCGGCGGCCCGGCGTGCCGTACGCCCCGCTGCCTCCTCGTACACCGGGTTGCGGGTCTCCGGCATCCCGTCGGCCTTGCCCCTGCCGAACCGGGAGACCATCTCCACGCCGGCCGACACGAAGGCGTCTCCCTCGCCGGCCCGGATCGCGTGGAAGGCCATGCGCGTCGTCTGGAGCGAGGAGGAGCAGTAGCGCTGGACCGTGGTGCCGGGGAGGGTGTCGTGGCCGAGGCGCAGGGCGGTCATCCGGGCCAGGTTGTAGCCCTGTTCGCCGGCCGGCTGGGCGCAGCCCAGCATGAGGTCCGCTATGTCCGACGGGTCGAGCGCCGGCACTTCGGCGAGTGCGGCTCGCACGATCTGCGCTCCGATGTCGTCGGGACGCAGGTCCTTGAGCGAGCCCTTGTGCGCCCGCCCGACCGGGGAACGGACGGCGGACACGATGACTGCTTCGGGCATGAGGGGCTCCTTGGGGTTGTCCGGCTTCAGGGGCGAGGTGTGTCGGCGGCCAGCACGTCGGTGTTGGGCGAGTGCTGGAGGAAGGCGGGCCATTCGCCGCCGCCGTCCACGTTCAGTACGGCGCCGGTGATATGGGCGGAGAGAGGGGAGGCGAGCATCAGACAGGCAGTTCCGATGTCCTCGGGCCGGGCGAAGACCCCGCGCGGGATCGTCGCGGCCACCCGGGCGGTCTGCTCGGCGTCGCCGTAGTGGTCCGTGGCTCCGGGGGTGGCCACGAGCCCGCAGCTGATCGCGTTGACCCGCACCCGGGGGGCCCACTCCACGGCGAGCGTCGTCGTCAGGCTCTCCAGGGCGGCTTTCGCGGCGCCGTAGACGGCCGATCCGGGGCTGGGGCGCCGGGCGCTGATGGAGGTGATGTTGAGAACGACGCCGCCGTCCTCCTGGGCGTCCATGACCGGAAAGACGGCGCGGCTGACGAAGACGGGCGCCAGAAAGTTCAGATCGGTCACCCTGCGATGGAAGCGGGCGGAGGCGGCCGCGAAGTCGGCGAACGGCGCACCGCCCGCGTTGTTCACCGCCACGTCGATCCGGCCCCTCCGCGCCGTGACGTCCTCGACCCACCGTTCGACCTGGTCGGGTTCGCGCACATCGACCTGACTGAAGTGTGCTCGTTCCCCGTCCACGGGACAGGAGACGGCCGGGGCGCTCCGCCCACAGGTCTCGACCTGCGCGCCCGCCCTCAGAAACACCTCCACGATGCCGTCGCCCACGCCCCTGGTACCTCCGGTGACCAGGACGACCTTGCCTGACATGTCCAACTGGATAGGCATGCCCACACAGTATCCACGGCTACCAACCAAACGCTAGGTTGGAGGGAAGTATCCACCAAGCGATGCTTGGCTACACTCGGCGGGGGCCGCGTGCCCCGTCTTGTTCTGGAGGAGTCGCCCATGGAATCCGGAAATCAGCAGCGCGCCATGCATCTGGCCGTGTTCGCCCAGGGACTGGGCGTGGCCCACTCCGTCTGGAAGTCGCCGCGCACCGCGCCTGAGCGACTCCACACGCTGGAGCACTGGGCCGAGACCGCGCGCATCGCCGAGGAGGGCCGCCTCGACGCCGTCTTCATCGCCGACGCGCTCGTACTCCCCGACTCCATCGGCGCCGACGTCGGGGAACGGCCCGACCCGGTGGCCGTGCTCTCCGCCCTGTCCGCCGTCACCTCGCGCATCGGGCTCATCGGCACCAGCTCCACCACCTACAACGACCCCTTCACCGTCGCCCGCCAGTTCGCCACGCTCGACCACCTCAGCGGCGGCCGAGCGGGATGGAACATCGTCACGACCGCCATCGCCGGAGCCTCCCGCAACTACGGCTCGGCCGAACTGCCCGAACACGAGGCCCGCTACGAGCGCGGAGAGGAGTTCGTCGAGGTCGTCCTCAAGCTGTGGGACAGCTGGGAGCCCGGCGCGATCGTCGCCGACCGGGCCACCGGCGTCTACGCCGACCCCGACCGCGTCCACGAGATCGCCCACCGGGGCAAACACTTCCAGGTGCGCGGGCCGCTCACCGTTCCCCGGCCGCCCCAGGACAGGCCGCTGCTCGCGCAGGCGGGCTCCTCCCCGACCGGCCTGAACCTCGCAGCACGCTTCGCCGACATGGTCTTCACCACCCAGTACGACCCCGAGGCCTCCCGCACAGTGGTACGCACCGTCCGGGAACTCGCGGCGGCAAAGGGACGTTCACCGTTCGACGTCAAGATCCTGCCGGGTCTCACCCCCATCCTCGGCCGCACCGAGGCCGAGGCGAAGGACCTCGCCCACGAACTCGGCTCGCTGATCAGCCCGGAGGCGACGCTGACCTTCCTGGGGCAGGCGTTCGGCGGGATCGATCTCCGCGACCACGACCTGGACGGGCCGGTGCCCGACATCCGGGAGCAACTGCCCGCACACGCCGGCGTGTCACGGCCCGCACTGCTCATCGGAACCGCGCTCGCCGAAAAACTGACGATCCGGCAGATGATCCAGCGCGTCGGGCTCAGCATCGGCCATCGCTGCCTCGTGGGCACGCCCGACCAGGTCGCCGACGACATGGCTCTCTGGTTCGAGACGCACGCGGCCGACGGCTTCAACGTCATACCCGCCGACCTTCCCGGCGGGCTCCGGGACTTCGTGGACGAGGTCGTGCCACGCCTTCAGGACCGCGGCCTGTTCCGCAAGGAGTACACGGGCACCACACTGCGCGAGCACCTGAGCGGCTGAGGCCGGGCGCCGCCGAACGACCAGCACCCGCACCGCCGATCGACGAAAGAAGCGTGGATCATGAGCCTCGCCGTTTCTCAGCCTTTCGACCCCCAGAGCTTCCGCACGGTTCTCGCGCACTACCCCACCGGCGTGGCCGTGGTGACCGGCCTCGCCCCGGACGGCGAGCCCGTGGGAATGGTGGTCGGTTCCTTCACTTCCGTCTCATTGGACCCACCCCTGGTGGCGTTCCTGCCCGACAAGAAGTCGAACTCCTACGCACGCCTCTCGTCCGCCCGTTCCTTCTGCGTGAACGTCCTGGCGGCCGACCAGGAGGACCTGTGCCGACGGTTCGCCTCGAAGAAGGCGCAGAAGTTCGACGGCGTCGCGTGGCGGCCGGGCCCGTCCGGAGCGCCCGTGCTGTCCGGCACCGTGGCGTGGATCGACTGCGCCGCCGACCAGGTCTTCGAGGCCGGTGACCACTACATCGTGCTCGGGCGGGTGACGGCCCTCGGAGTGCAGAACCCGACCGCGCCCCTGCTGTTCTTCCAGGGCGGATACGGAGGATTCACGGCCCGCAGCCTCGTCGCCCCCTACGAGAACGACCTGTCCGCCCAGATCCGGCTCGCGGACCTCGCACGGGACCACATGCGGGCGCTGGCGGACGAGTTCGGCCTGGAATGCTACGCCCAGTCGGTGGCGGGGGACGAGATCGTCGTCGTGGCGGCGGCGGGCCCGCCGGAGACCGCCGTACGCACGCACGTCGGCCGCAGACTCCCGCTCGTACCGCCGTACGGAGCGCTGTTCGTCGGAGGCGAAGGGGAGCGGGCGGCCGATCAGTGGATCACCCGACTGCCCCGGCCCGTGTCCGAGGAGGACCGAGCGACGTGCCTGCGGATGCTGGACCAGGTGCGGCGGCGTCAGTGGTCCCTGGGACTCGTCTCACAGCGCCACGAGAAGGTGTGGACCGAGGTCGACGGTTTCACCGCCGCGGTGCGCACACCGGAGCTCGACCGGCGGATGAGCCACGTGCTGGACGAGGTCCTGGACCAGTACGAGCCCGAGGAACTCGACCCCGACGCGCTCCACGACGTACGTGTCATCGCGGCGCCGGTCCACGGCCGCGACGGCACGGTGGTGCAGGTGCTGGTCCTCTTCGGGATGCCGCCGCAGGCGAGCACCTCGCAGATCGCCCGGTGGCGCGAGCGCCTGATCGCGGCGGCGGACGCGGTCACCGAGACGATCGGCGGGCGGAACCCCACGCGCGCCGCGTGAGCGTGGCGCGCTGGGGGCGGCCGGGTGCGGGCGGCCCCACAGCGGCGCGGCGACCGGAGCCGGTGGAGTTGGGCACCGCACGGCAGTGTCCAGGTACTCGAAGACCGGGCGGCTGAGGGCACGGCCGTTCTCGACCGGTTGCGCCACCGGGCCGGAGCGCGGCCCGTCTTCCTGTGCAGCCCCTCTACGGCGACGGAAGATACACGCCGCCGCAGCCCCCCTCCAGACCCACCGCACACCTACCCACGCGATCGAGGAGACCGGACATGAGCGACGAGAGAGCGACAATCGACTGGGACGAGGAGTGCGACGTCCTCGTGGTGGGTTCCGGGGGCGGCGGCCTCACGGGCGCCTATACGGCCGCGGCTGCGGGGCTGGACACCCTGGTGATCGAGAAGACCCGCTTCTACGGGGGTACCACCGCCTACGCCGGAGCCTGTCTCTGGCTGCCCGGCAACCCCGCCCAGGAACGGGCCGGCGTCGAGGACTCGGCGGAGCTCGGCCGCACCTACTTCCGGGCCGTCGTCGGCGACAGCGCCCCCGGGGACCTCCAGGACGCCTACGTCGACAACGCCGGCCCGATGGTCGCGTTCCTGGAGGAGAACCCCGCGATCCGGTTCGAGTACCGTCCGTTCCCCGACTACTACGACGCCCCCGGCCGCTTCCCGGTCGGCCGCGGTGTGTTCCCCGCGGCGTTCCCCGCTGCCGCGCCCGGGGACGAACTGCTGGGCGCGATCCGCCCTCCGGTCGCGGAGGAACGCCTGGGCGCCCCCGCCCCGGTGGGGCCCTTCACCGATGGGCGGGCCCTGGTCGCCGCCCTGCTGTCGGCCCTGCGTGCCACCGGACACGCCCGGATCCGCCGCGACACCGCCCTCGGGGAACTGGCGACCGGACCGGACGGCGCAGTCCAGGGAGCGTGCGTGACGACGGGCGACGGGCGAGAGGTGCGCATCCGTGCCCGGCGCGGTGTCCTGCTCGCGGCAGGCGGTTTCGAAGCCAGCCACCGGCTGCGCCGTGAGTGGCAGGGGCTATCGGGAGCGGAATGGACGATGGGCGCGCCCGGCGGCAACACGGGCGACGCCATCCTCGCCGGCCGGGCGATCGGCGCGGACACTGGGCTGCTGACCGAATCCTGGTGGTGCCCGTCCGTGCTTTTCCCGGACGGCTCCGCCAACTTCGCCCTCGGTTTCCGGGGTGGGGTCTTCGTCGGCGCCGACGGACGGCGCTTCGCCAACGAAAGCCTGCCGTACGACCGGATGGGACGGGCCATGCTGGCGGCCGGGCGCGGTGACGCCCCCGAGCGTCCGGTGTGGTGGGTCTTCGACGGCCGGTGGGCGAAGGAACTGCCGGGCAGCGTCGTCGTGCCCGTCGACCCCGCGTCCTTCACTCGGGCAGGGCTGTGGCACACGGCGGACACGCTGGACGGCCTCGCCGAGGCCATCGGCGCGGACGCAGACGTTCTGGCAGATACGGTCCGGGTCTTCAACGGCTACGCCGCCGAGGGGACGGACGCGGACTTCCGCCGCGGCGAGGACCCCTACGACGCCTTCTTCGCCGACGGCACGGGCCCGAACCCCGCTCTGGTGCCGATCGAGCGCGGACCCTTCCACGCGGTCAGGATCGTCCTGGGCGACCTCGGCACCAAGGGCGGCCTTCGCGTCGACACCTCGGCCCGCGTGCTGCTCGCGGACGGCACAGCGATACCGGGGCTGTACGCGACCGGCAACACCATCGCCTCCCCGGCGGGCACGCACTATCCGGGCCCCGGCGCCCCGATCGGCTCCGCGATGGTCTTCGGCTACGTCGCGGCCCGCCACATGGCCGGCTGAGAAATCCAAGGCAGAGGGGCGGGCGTCCCCACTCGGCGGCCCCGCCGGTGTATGCGCGGGGCCGCCGCATCGATAGGGGTCAGGTACGCGGCTGGGGGTCGCGCGGCAGCGGCGCGGTGTAGGCGAAGCGGGTGAGCAGCGCGTCGGCGCCCAGTGCTTCGACGCCGACCACACGGCCGGTGAAGCCGCCGGCGACCTCGGTGGACACGTAACGGCCGTCGACATGCGTGAGGGAGTGGAAGCGGCCGTCTTCTTGGAAGCCGAGTTCGAGACGGTCCGGTCCATTGTGCAGGCTGAGGGGGTCCGATGTGTCCGAGGCGCGGATGGCCAGCGGGACGTCGGAGTCCCGCACGGTGGCAGAGGCGAGTTTCTGGTCACACGGGCCGATGACGGCGCGAGCGGTCACCGTGTTGCCAGTCCGCTCGACTGCTACCCAGTGTCCGTCGTCGATCCGCACCACCAGTGCCACGTCACCCTTCGGGACGGTCGCCTCGGCCTGCCACTCGGCGTCACGGGTGCGCACTGCGAGCAGGTGCACGGCTTCGCGGGACTCGGGGGCTCGACCGCCGGTGAGCACGATGCCGCCGGTGTCGTCGTGGCGGACGAACGTGCTCGGAGCGATGCCGGGCGACACCCACCGGGGATGGAGTCCGGGAGCGGTGAAGTCGTCCGAGAACGTGGTGGGCTGCGGCGGTACCTCGAAGGCGTCCTCGATGACCACCGGCCAGTCATCAGCCCATTCGACTCCGGCCAGGAAGGTCTCCCGTCCGTTGACGTGGAACTGCGGGGTGCTGCCGCGGGGCCGGACACCGAGGTAGGTCATGGCCCATCGCCCGTCGGGAAGTTCGACGAGATCGGCGTGGCCGGTGTTCTGCACGACGTGACCGGTGCTGCGGTGCGAGAGAACCGGGTTGGCCGGATGCGGCTCGAACGGTCCGGTGATCGAGCGTGAGCGCGCCACCGAAACGCAGTGGCCGCGTTCGGTTCCGCCCTCGGCGATGACGAGGTACCACCAGCCGCCTCGACGGTAGAGGTGCGGGGCCTCGGGATGCGCCATTCCCGTTCCGCCCCACAGCAGCCGCGGCTCGGAGAGCAGGCGGCCAGTCAGTGGATCCACGGCTGCCTGTTGGATTCCGGACGCGCCCTGTGCCCAGCTCAGGTAGCAGTTGCCCGCTTCGTCCCACGCCAGATCGGGGTCGATGCCGACCGTGCCCAGGGTGTGCACAGGATCGCTCCAGCCCTTGGCGGGGTCGGTGGTATGCACGATGATGTGTCCCTTGGCGTAGTCCGCCATGTTGGTGGTCACCAGCCAGAAGACCCCGTCGTGATGGCGGAGCGTCGGCGCGTAGATGCCGGTGCTGCCGGCCTCGGGGCCACGGGTGACTTTGAGTTGTTCGGGCCGGTCGAGCGCGTTACCGCACTGTTCCCATTCGAGCAGGTCGGAACTGCGGAATATCGGGACTCCAGGAAAGTACTCGAAACTGGAGGTCGCAAGGTAATAGGTGCCCTTCACGCGGCAGATGGACGGGTCCGGGTAGAAGCCCGGCAGAATCGGGTTGACGCTCATTTTCTGTCATCCTTTCTCAGGGTTCAGGGAGAACGCAGAGGTTTTGATGCCGTTCGTCGGCTGACCGGCCGGAACCGGCGAGGAGTCGGACGTCCGAGCCGGGTCAGAACCCCAAAGCTGTCTCGAGATCGCTTCCTCTCGTGGTGCGACAGCATCAGGCAGCGGGCTTCTCTGACGGCCCGGGGCGCGCGGCGCTGCGTGCCGGTTCGCCGACCAGCGCCGTGAAGGTGTGCTCGCCGGCCGGGACTCGGCGCTCCTCGCCGCCGAGGCGGACGATGCCGGTCGCCCCGGCAGGAACCCGGATGTCGAGCCGGACCTCTCCGTCCGAGGTGTGGTGCCAGCGGCTCGACGCGATGCCGTACGGGGTGGAGATCTCGACTCCCGCGGACTGCGGGCCCCTACCGCCCGGACCGTGGCCCACGACCGGCGCGAAGAGGATTTCCCGGTAGCCGGGTGCGGCGGGGGCGAGCCCGGCGACGTACTCGTGAAGGAAGCGGACGACGCTGCCGAAGGCGTAGTGGTTGTGGGAGTCCCGCGCGTTGCCGTCCTTGTCGTATCCCTCCCACTGCTCCCAGATCGTCGTCGCGCCCTGTTCGATCTGCGCGAGCCAGGAGGGCGAGGTGGTCTGGAACAGCAGGCGCAGGGCTACGTCCGCCAGGCCGGCCTCGACCAGGGCCGGGAGCAGCATGGGGGTGCTCAGGAAGCCGGTGCCCAGGTGGTCGCCGGCGGCCTCGATGAGTTCGACGAGCCGGTCGGTGGCGGCCTGCCGCTGATGAACGGGGAGGAGGCCGAAGGCGAGGGCTCGCACGTAGTCGTCCTGCTTGTCCTCACCGATCCGCGCGCCGTCCTTGTGGACGAACGCGGCGCGCCACGCCCCGGTCGCCCTGCGGTGGAGATCCTCGTAGTGCTCGCCGTCTGCCTTCCGGCCGAGGACCCGCGCGATGCGGGCGAGGAGTGCCGCGGAGTGGGCGAAGTAGGCGGTGGCGACCACGGCGGGCGGGAACAGGAAGGACTTGGCCCAGGTGCTGCCCTCGCCCGGACGCAGCCACTCTCCCAAGTGGAAGCCACTGTCCACGATGTACCGCTCGTGGTGTCCGTACCGGCGGCCGAACCGCCGGGCGAGCCCCTTGCGCCCGGTGGCTCGTGCGGCGAGGTGGTCGACCCACTTCTTGGCACTGTCGTACTGGGCGCGCAGTACCTGCTCGTCGCCGAGGTACGTGTACATCGTCCACGGCAGCATGACGGCCACGTCGCCCCAGCCGGTCGAAGTGGCCACGTACTCCATGGGGTGCCGACCGAGAACGGCCGACCTCTCGGACGGGATGAACGGGGGCACCCGGCCGTCGTCGTACTGTTCAACCGCCAGGTTGGCCAGGTATCTGCGCAGGTATGCGCCACAGTCGACGAGTTGGACGGCGGTGGGTCCGAAGACCTGGATGTCCCCGGTCCAGCCGCTGCGCTCACGGGTCGGGCAGTCGGTCGGGGTGTCCAGGAAGTTCGACCGCAGTGACCACATCGCGTTGCTCCACAGTTGCTCCAGGCGTGGATCGGACGACTCGAAGCGGGCGATCCGCTCGATGTCGCTCGACATGACGATGCCGATGGCGTCCTCCGGGCCGAACGGGTCGGCGCCCTCGACGGAGACGTAGCGGAACCCGCGCATCGTGAGTGAGGGGCAGTACTCGGTGGCGGTCTCGCCGAGGATCACCACGTCACGCTGGAAGCGTTCCCCCTTCACCGCTTGCTCTTTGCCCTTCCGCTTTCCCTTCTTCTTCGGAATGAGATGGGCCGTGTCGAGGGCGCCTGCGGGGGTGAGTACTTCCCCGTAGCGGATGGTGACGGTGCTCCCCGGTGTTCCGCGCAGGGTCAGGGCGGCCACACCGGTGAAGTTCTGGCCGAAGTCGATGATCTGCGCTCCCGAGGGAGCGGTGCGGACGCTGCCACTGCGGCGGCCGGTCTCGCGGACCCGTTCGACGTCCTCCGCGATAAGGACGCGGTCGTGCGGCGGGAGCGGTACCGCCTGCGTCTGCTCCTCCAGTGTGGCACCGGGTTCCAGCCAGGCACCGGCCTCGATCCGCAGGTCGACGTGTTCGCCGAACACGGGGTCCGCGGTGCGGATCCGGCCACGGCCGACGTTCCACGTCCCGTCGGTCGTGACGGTCCGCCGGGTCCCGTCGGCGAGGTCGAGCACGATCTCGCCGAGGACACCGATCCGGTCGCCGTACCGGGCATCTTGCATGCCGTAGCCCAACGTACCGCGGTACCGGCCGTCGCCGACCACCATGCCGATCACGTTCGTTCCTTCGCCGAACGCGTCCGTCACGTCGTAGACCTGGTACTCCACCTGTTCGTCGAACGGCGTCCACCGTGGGACGAGCTCCTGTCCGGTGATGTCCTCACGGTTGACGAAGAGCCGGTACCAGCCAAGGGCGCTCGTGTAGGCGCGGCCTCGGACAACCGGTGCCGGGAGCGAGATCTCCTTCTTGAAGTAGAGCGCATGCCGGTCGTCGGGGCCCTTCGGCGGCGCCGAGATCCACCGCGCGGTGAGGTGGTCAGGGGCGAGAACACCGGTCTCGAAGGGGGCCGGTTCGCTCCAGTCCGAGGCGAGCCCGTCCTGGAAGACGCGTACACGCCACAGGTAACGGGTGCGTGCCAGCAGCGGAGCTCCGCCGTAGGCGATACCGAACGGCTTTGCCCCGCTGATGATCCCGGACTTCCACACGAGTTCTGTGGCTGCCCGGTCTTCCGCGACGGTGAAGGCCCCGCCGTTGGTGACCTCGATCTGGTACGCGTCCTGTTCCGTGCCTTCAGGCGTTCTCCACGCAAAACAGGGGGTCGCGGCCCCGATCCCGAGGGGCGCGGACCGGGAGTTGGTCGTGAGCGCATGAGGGCGGCTCGTCATGGTCGTACTCCTAGCTGTGTCGCCGGTCGCTCGACGTACCCCGGCCGGTGTCTTCGGGAGGGGAGTCCTCCTGCGAAGACACCGGCCGGGCGGGATGACCCGAACCATAGGGCCAGCGCGTGGCGGCGACCTGCTCCGCGGATCTTCTGGGTCAGACGAGGTCCGGGACCTCGACCGTGGCCTCGCCGCGGATGTCGGCGCTGGAGAGTCCGAGGAGTACGGTCACCTCGCCCGCCTCTACGCCTCGCCGGCCGTCGGGCAAGGTGTAGGCGAGGCGCTCCAGCGGAACAGTGAACTCCACCTTCTCGGTGGTGGACCCGGTGAGCGGGACGCGTGCGAAGTCGACGAGCTGCCGGACCGGGCGGACCACGGTGGCTCCCTCGTCGCGCACGTACAGCTGCACGACGGCCGAGCCGTCCCGCTCGCCGAGGTTGCGGGCCTGCGCCGCCACCTTCAAGGCCCCGTCCTCGACCGTGACGCCGTCGAGCGTGATGTCGAACGTGGTGTAGGAGAGCCCGTGGCCGAAGGGGTAGAGCGGGCTGCTGTCGGTGAGGTCGATGTAGCCGTGGCGCGGCAGCGTGGGGTGGTCGTGGCCGGAGCCGATCGGATGTCCGTGGTACATGGGGATCTGCCCGACGCGGCGCGGGAAGGTGGAGGGGATGCGACCGCCGGGCTCGGCCACTCCGTACAGTACGTCGGCGATGACAGGTCCGGCGACCGGGCCGAGCAGCGGTGCGAGCAGGACCGCGGCGGACGCCTCGTGCACCGGTTCCAGCAGCAGCGGACGGCCCGAGACGACCACGGTGACCACCCGCTTGCCGGCGTCCCGGAGGGCCTCGACCAGTTCGGTCTGGTTGCCGGGCAGCGTCGGGTTCGACGCCGTGCGGCCCTCGCCCGCGGTGTTGTTCCCGGCCCAGCCGGTGCGCTCACCGACGACCGCGATCACCACGTCGGCGTCGGCGACGGACGCGGCGACCGCCGCCGGGTCCAGGGCGGGCGCGTCTTGTTCGAGGCTGCCGAGCGCGTGATATCGCACGGCCGGGTCGAGGGCGCGGACCGCGTCGGCCACGGTCAACGACTCGGGGTGGAGCGTACGGGCGTTCTCCTCGAAGGCGGGCTCGATGCCGGGGAGCCGGACCTGGAAGAGGTCGGGGAACACGTCCGGCGAGGCGCTCTGGCCGGGGAGCGCGCCGGTGGCGAGGAGGGAGATCGCCTTCACCATCTCGGCTTCGGAGACGGTCGAGTAGGCGCCGAAGTGGACGCGGAGCTCGTCGGCGGCGGGTCCCACGACGGCGACCTTCGCGGCGCCTGGGGCGAGGGGAAGGATGCCGTCGTTGGCGAGCAGGGTGACGCTCGCGCCGGCGACCTCGCGTGCCTGCCGGTCGGCGGTCGTGCGGTCGAAGCCCTCCGCCGCCCTGGCGGGGCGCGCGGGCCGGATGTCGGGGACCAGCCCGAGGCGCGCCTTCACTTCGAGGACGTTGGTGACGGCCCGGTCGAGAGCCTCCTCCGGGAAGGTGCCGTCCTCGATGAGCGGACGCAGGCTGCTCGTCGTGGCGTTGCCCGGCAGCTCGACGTCGATGCCGGCGTCGAGCGCCTGCCCTGCGGCGTGCCCGGGCGTGGGAGCGGTCCGGTAGGTGTTGTGCAGCATGGTGAGCGAGTCGTAGTCGCTGACGACGAGTCCGTCGAAACCCAGCTGGTCGCGGAGGAGGTCGGTGAGCAGCCAGCGGTTCGCGGCGGCCGGTATTCCGTCGATGTCGTTGTACGAGTTCATGACCACCGAGAGGCCGGCCTCGGCGATCGCCCGGCGGAACGGCTCCGCGTGCACGTCGGTCAGTTCGCGGCGGCCGAGCTGGGTGGCCGCCTGGTTGAGGGCGCCGAGCGAGTTCGCGTAGCCGAGGAAGTGCTTGCCGGTGGCGAGGATGCCGCTGTCCGCGTCGTCGCCCTGCACCCCGCGGATGAAACCGATTCCCATGCGCGTGACGAGTTCCGCGTCCTCGCCGTACGTCTCGTGGACCCGCCCCCACCGGATGTCGCGGGCCAGGTCGAGCACGGGAGAGAAGAGCAGGTGGATACCGACCCCCCGCGCCTGCCGCGCGGCGGTCCGCCCGACGGTGTTGCTGACCGCGGGATCCCAGCTCGCCGCCTGCCCCCACGGAGTCGTGAACTGGTGGCCCTGCGGGTGGACGAACCCGCTGACCCCCTCGGCGTGCACGAGCGAACCGATACCGAACGGGGCCAACTCCCGCTGGACGTCCTGGAAGTGCGCGAGGTCCCGGCGCAGTTGTTCCAGGTCCGGGCTGAACTGCTGTCCCATGGAGAGGTGGCCGACGCCGTGCGGCCTGACTCGCCGGAGCTGGTCGATGTCGTACGGGAACCCCTGGGAGAAATCCGGGGTTTCGGCGCCAGGCGTGCTGAATTTGGCGAAGTCGATGAGGTCCATGGGGATGACGCCCTGGATCTGGGCGATCTTCTGGTCGAGGTCGAGACGGGAGACGAGGGTGCGTATATCGGTCATGGTGTTCCTTGTGTGTCCATCGGGTCGAAAGTGTTCAGGGCCGACTGGCGACGGCTCGGTCAGCGGATCTCAGCCCGGGGAGCCCTGGCCCGTGCCGGTGGCCCGGTGCGGAGAAGCCCACTGGCCGTCACAGGACGGCCTTCATCTGCTTCGCGACGATGCGGGTGGCCCATTTCGGTGAAATCCGATACAGCCTGTCGAGCAGCCGGGCGTCCGAGCCGATCAGTACCCGGAAACTGCCGTTCCCGACACCGTCGACGACCTCGCGGGCGGTCCTCTCGGGAGTGGTCGCGCGCACCTTGCGGCCGCCGGCGTCGATCATCGCCACGCCGGAGTTGCCGCTGATGTTGGTGCTGATATTGCCCGGGAAAACCGTGGTGACAGCCACGTTCGTGTCGATGAGCTCTTCGTAGAGCCCTTCGCTGAACTGCTTGACGGCTCCCTTCGTGGCTCCGTAGAAGCCCTGTCCCGCGAACGCGACCAGCGCGGACAGGCTGGAGATGTTGACGATCGCGGCGGCCGGCCTGGACCGAAGGGTGGGCAGGAGCGCGAGAGTGGTGTTGACGGTCCCCCAGAAGTTCACGTTGACGATGCGCTCCAGCTCATCCCGGGACAGCTCGGCGAGTGGGGCGAACCGGTGGATGATGCCCGCGACGTTGATGACTCCGTCGATCTGCTGGTGGGCTTCGAGCACGCTGTCGGGCAGGTCCTGGACGGCGGTGTTGTCGCTCACGTCGAGAACGTGGGTGGTGAGGCCGCGGTGGTGAGGCTCTGCCAGGGTGCGGGTTTCCTCCAGCCCGTCAGGGCGGAGGTCCACGGCCGCAACTCGCGCGCCTCGGGCGAGCAGTTCGAGCGCGACGTGTCTGCCGATGCCGTTGCCACCCCCCGTAACAACAAACACGCTGTTCTTGATTTCCATGGGTTCTCTCTTCGAGTGGAAGCGGTGGGCGGGCCGGAGCACCCCCGGGCCGGCCGTTCGCGGTCAGGTGAGCGTGCGCGTCCGGGCGACTGCACCGAGCCAGGCGAGGCTGGGCTTGGGAGTGCGGACGAACGTCTCCCGGTCGACGGCGATCAGCCCGAAGGTGGGCTCCCAGTGGCCCCACTCGAAGTTGTCCAGGGCGGACCAGTGCAGATAGCCCAGCACGTTCGCGCCCTCGTCCGAGGCCTCGCCGAGGTGGCGCAGTGCCTCGCGGGTGTAGGCGATGCGCCGTTCGTCGTCGCTGGTCGCGATTCCGTTCTCCGTGACGAGGATCGGTATGCCGTCCAGGAACCGGTGCGCGTGGCGGACGGCGATGCCCAGGGCGTCCGGCCGGTAGGGCAGTCCCACCTGGGTGTTGTCAGGGCTCGGAGTGTGGGGGACCAGGCCGTCCTGGTCGACGGTCTGGGTGCTGTAGGCCTGGATGCCGACGAAGTCGTCCCCTCGGCAGCCTTCCAGGTACATGTCCTCCCACAGGTAGCGCACCTCGGCGAGCTTCTGCTCGGCTCCGGGGGCGGCTTCCTGCGCCTGGGAGGAGATCGTCATGCCGACCTTCGCGCCGGTTGTGTCGCGCAGGATCGGCACGGCGGCCCGGTGCGCGGCGATCAATACGCGGCCGATGGACTCGTCGGGAGAGGCGAGCACCGTCGGGTCGATCTGCTCGCCGCGGGCCGCGCGCACGCGCATTCCGTGCATGACCGCGACCATGTTGGGCTCGTTGATCGTGCACACCCAGTCGACGTCGTGCAGGATCTGTGCCGCGAACTCGACGTAGCGGGCGAAGGCGTCCACAGCGCCGTCGCCGAGCCAGGCCCCCTGCTCTTCGAACCAGATCGGATGGGTGAAGTGGTGCAGCGTTACCACGGGCGTCAGACCCAGGGCCTTCGCGGTGTCGATCATCCGGCGGTAGTGCGCGAGTTCGGCGCGGGAGAACGCGCCGGGGGAGGGTTCGATGCGGGCCCATTCGATGCTGAACCGGTAGGCGTTCAGACCTGCGTCGGCGAGGAGCCGCATGTCCTCGGCGAAGCGGTGGTAGCTGTCGAGGCCGTCGCCGCTGCGCTGAAGCCCGTATGGCCCCTGTTCGATCAGCCACCAGTCGCTGTTGAGGTTGTTGCCCTCCACCTGGTGAGCGGCGGTCGAAGCGCCCCAAAGGAAGTCGTCGGAGAAGAGTTCGGGCATGAGTGGTGCTCCTGGAATGTGATGTTCGGAAGGGTCAGGCACCGTCGTGGGGACCGGTCTTGTCGGGTTCGACACGTTCGGCGTGGTCACCGGACGCCCCGCACCTGCCAGGCCGTGATGCCGGCGCCGGTGGCGATGAGGGCAGCTGTGAGGTAGAGGGCGGTGTAGTTCTGTCCGCCGCCGGTCATCAGGATGAGAGGCGCCACGACGGGGGCCACCGCTGAGGGGATGTAGCCGGCCACGTTGAGGATGGACATCCACCGGCCCGCCTCGGTTCGGTCGGGCACGACGTCGCTGGCCAGGGCCAGGTCGACGGAGCCGAACAGGCCTGCGGCGGCGAGGATCAGAAGGGTGGCTACCGCATAGCTGAGAACGTTGGGGGCGAAGGCCATCACGGTCAGCCCACCACCCGCGAGAGCGGCAGCTACGTACAGGAAGGGCTTGCGTCGCCGCAGTCGATCGGAGAGAAGCCCACCCACGACCGCGAAGCCGGTGGTGACGACGATGCCGATTCCCCCGACCAGGGCCAGCTTCTGGCCGGCCTCCTCCGGAGCGAGACCGATCCGGTCCAGGAGGAAGTAGAGCTGGTAGGTGCTGAAGAAGGTCATGCCGACCTGGAGCAGGAACCGGCCCAACCAGACGAGCGCGAAGTCCCGGTGCTTGCGTGGGTCGAACACCAGTTGTCTGAAGACGAGGGCCAAGGGCTCGTGTTCCTTCGTCCTCGCAGCCGGCCGATCCGGGATGGCGGAGACGTAGAACACGAACGCGACGACGAGGACGACGAGCGGGGACAGGAACATCAGCAGCAGGTTGCCGGTGAGGGCACTGCCCACCAGGCTCGCGGCAACACCGGCCAGCTGTGTGGAGACACCGGAGAACGCGCCCACCTTTCCCCGCTGTGACTCGGGGACCTGATCGGCTATCACCGGAGCCAGGGCGCTCAGGATCGCGGCGAGACCGAGGATGTAGACGACCCAGGCGACGGCGACGAACAGGACGGTCGAGGCCAGGGCGATGGCCGTCCCGGCGGCTGCACAGATGACGATACCGGCGGCGACCCAGGGCCGCCGGCGGCCCCAACGGCTTCTCGTCCGGTCCGTGAGCACGCCGGCGAGCGGCGTGACCACGACGTTGAACAGGGCGCCGATGCCGACCACGAGCCCCAGACTCGACTCCTTGCCCCCTGGGTCGATCAGCTGGATCTTGTACGCGAGCCCGAACAACATCGGCAAGAGCATCGTGAGGTTCGCGGCGAACGTGATCAGTGTGTAGACGAAGATGAACCATGTCGAAACGCGAGGCGGCTCGCTGTGCCCGGCCGGCCCCGAGTCGGCGGTCGGAGGCAGACTGCCCTCAGGGCCGACGCCGATGACGGGGGGCTGAGACGGTAGAGCAGAAGACATGACAGGACTCTCTTGTCGGTCGAGGAGGCGCCCGGGGGCGCTATCCGGCTTCCGCCGCTGACACCGCGGCGTTCTGGCGCTCTGCCTCGGACGGCTCTCCAGGCGTTCCACCGGGCGCGTCTGCACGCGCGGCAACAAGCTCGACCTCGGCCTCGCCATGTACGGCGGAGCGGGCGAGAAGACGTATGGCGCCGAACTCTCCACTGGGCCTCAGCACCGCCAACGCCCGGCCCCGGAACGTGGTGTGCGTGGCCGCCACGAAGGACTCCTCGGTGGCCGGAGCGGCCGTGCCGAAGGCGATGAGTTCGGCCGGGCCGCTGACCTCCAGCGTGACCTGGTCGTCGGCAAGCATCTCCACGACGCCGTCCGCGTCCGTGACCGCGACCGTGACGAACGCGAGATCGTCACCGACCAGAATCCGGCGCTCCGCTGAAAGCCGGAGGCCGAGCGGGCCCGAGGAGGAGCACACCGTGCTGCGGCTCACCACCGCTCCGTCCCGATAGCCGACCGCGGCCAGTTCGCCAGGTTCGTACGGCGTCCGGAACCGGGCGCGGAACCTGTGGCGGGAACCGGCCTTGCGGCGGCCCAGGGAGCGGCCGTTCAGCAGCAGTTCGACCTCTTCGTCGGCCGAGTAGACCTCGATCTCGGCCGTGCGGCCTTCGCAGCCACGCCAGGACCAGCTCTCGACCGCGTCCGTGCTGCGCCACGCCGAGCGGACCACGGGCTGCCCGCTCCGGTCGACCGGGCGGACGGCGATGGCTGGTGCCGTGAGAGTTCCCCATGCCGCCTGCGCGAGTCGCAACGAGGCGTCCGGGCGCCCGGACAGATCGATCATGCCGGGGCCGGCGATCACGTAGGGATAGGGCTTCGACAGTCCCGCACGCTTCCCCGGCACCCATACACCGACACCGGCCTCGCCGAGATACTCCCAGCCCGCCCAGACGAAGTCGCCGATCACGGCGGGGTGGGCCTCCACCAGGGACCACGCCCGGGCGACATCCCCGGGAAGGGTCTCCGTACCGAGGATGACCCGGTTCGGGTAGGCCTTCACGTCCTGGCGGTAACGGGCGAGGCCGTAGTTGTAACCCGCGACGTCCACCACCCCGAACACGTCACGACTGGCCTTGTCGGCCTGGCGCAGCCGCGAGACGAGGTTCATCATCCGGCCGATCTGGTTGACCATCCTGTTCGCCTCGGTGCTACCCGCCATCGACGTCTGCTTCGCGTCCGTCGTGGGGTCCGCGGCCTTCCCCGACTTGTAGGGGGAGGCGCCCAGGGAGACCAGGACATTGAGGAAGATGTTGACGGCGACGGTGACCGGGCGGTCGGGATCCGCGGCGTGGAAGTGGTCCGTGATCTCGCGGGCGAGCTCGACGCCCTCGGGGGTCGCGGTCTCGGGAATCTCGTTGCCGATCGCGTACATCACCACACTGGGGCGGTTGCGGTCCTTCCCGATCAGGGCCGCCGCGTCCTGGCGCCACGTGTCGCGGAACCGGTCCGCGTGATCGTGGGCGGTCTTCTTGACGAACCAGTAGTCGGCGAACTCATCGACCACATACATGCCCAGTTCGTCGCACGCGTCCAGCAGGTGGCGGGACATCGGGTTGTGTGCGCTGCGTACGGCGTTGAATCCGGCCTCCTTCAGGATCCGCACTCGGCGGAACTCGGCGCTCCGGTGTGTGGCGGCACCGAGGATCCCGTTGTCGTGATGGATGCACGCGCCCCGCAGCAGAACCGTGTGCCCGTTGATCCGCAGACCCTGTTGTGCGTCGACCTCGACGGTGCGCAGCCCGACCCACTCCCGCCGTTCGTCGACTACCGTGCCCTCGTGCTCGATCCGGGCGATGAGCCGGTACCGATGAGGGGCGTCGGCCGACCACGGCATGGGCCGGGCGACGTTCATGGTGGTCACTCCTGCGTCGGAGTGCCCCGTCGCGGAAGCCACTTCGACATCGCCGTCCCACAGTTCCGTGGTCACCGAGAGCGTCTCCGACGACGGATTCGTCACCTCGTAGGCGACCTGGACGTGCGCGTCCGGGCCTAGGGAGAGGGTGCGCAGCCGCAGCCCGTCCGAGGTGAAGTGGATCGGAGGGCGCAGCACCACGTGCACGGGCCGGTAGAGGCCGGACCCGGAATACCAGCGGCTGTTGGGCTGGTGGCTGTTGTCGACCTCGACCCGGATGTCGTTGTCGGCCCCCCACTTGACCGCGTCCTGGAAGGAGAGCTCGCGCTCGGTGTACCCGCCCCGGATCCGCCCGATGAACCGTTCGTTGACATAGACGTCCGCGTCACCCTGCACGCCTTCGAACCGCAGGCCGACGAGGAGGCCGTCGTCGGAGTCGGCTGTCCAGGTGGTGCGGTACTGGTACGTCCCGCCGAAGAACCAGCCCGCGTCGGCTCCACCGGGGCTGGACGGCCCCCGCCTCTCGCCGATCATCGCGTCGTGCGGCAGCCGGACCTTGATGCTGTCCACCGAGGAGGCTCGCTGGAACTCCCACGTCGCAAGCGGAACCTCCGTGGTTCCGCCGACCGGATCGTAGCTGGCCACGTTCTCCCTCGCTTCACCTCGTGTCTACGCCAAGCGCGTATGGGGCAAGGACAACACTCGTGTTGTCTCGCGTCAATACTTAAGTTGCTGGCTTGTTAATAGTGCAGGTCAAAGCGTCAATAATCTCATTGTCGCGCGTTAACAAGCGTAGCGTTGTCCCGTGTTAACGTGCTGCGGGAGGCGAGGCATGACGACAAGCAGCAAGGACGTAGCGGCGCGCGCGGGGGTGTCACGGTCGACGGTGAGCCAGGTTCTCAACGGCCATGAGGACCGCTTCTCGCCGGAGACGGTCGCGCGGGTGAAGGAAGCCGCGGACGGTCTGGGATACCGTCCCTCGACGGCGGCGAGAACCCTGGCCCGCGGCACGAGTGACATCGTGATCACCCTGGTGCCCAACATCACGTTCGGGCCCCGTCTGCGGGACTTCCTCGATGTGCTCTCCAGCGGGCTCGAACGCGAGGGATACGTGAACCTGCTCCGTCTGGCGACTGCCACGGACCCGATCGAGGACGCGGTGCTCGGCCTGCGTCCGTACGCCGTCGTAAGCCTCGCGCCACTGGAAGAATCCGACCGCAGACGACTGCAACGCCACGGTGCGCTCGTCGTGGAGCATTCACGTGCGGCGCAGGAGCACCTGGACACCGCGATCGGCCAGCGTCAGGCGGAACACCTGGCCGCCTGTGGCTACCGGACGATCGCCGCCGCCGTGGCCGTGGACGCGCGGGAACACCGATTCGCCTCTCCGAGAGCAGGAGGCGTTCACGAATGGAGCCTGCGCAACGGCCTCCACGTCCTCCCGACGCTGTACGTCGACCTCACCCATGAGGGACCGGCCGGGGCCGTGGCGCAGCTGCCCGAGGTTCCCCTCGGAATCGCCGCCTACAACGACGAGGTCGCGCTGGCCGTACTCGGAGCCGCCCAGCAGCTCGGCCGGAGCATTCCGGACGACGTGGGGATCATCGGGGTCGACAACTCCCCCCTCGCCCGCATTGCCACGCCCGCCATCACGTCCATCGACTTCGACATCGAGTTCAGTGCCCGGAGCATGCTCCGGGCGATCCTCGACCACGACTCCCGGTTTCAGGATGCGGACGCCGCAGAGGTCGAACGACGGCTTCGCGTGGTCAGTGGCCGCAGCACCCCGCCGCCCGCTCAGGTCTGAGTCCGACGGAGGGGGCCTGGGCGGATGCGAGGAGAAGGAGGCCGGCTCTCGGGCTCACGCACCGCTGACCACGCGGAAGGTCGCCGCCTTCCGTGCTAACACGCTCCCTTCTCGCGTGCGACCCAATCGAGGGCCCGGAGGAGGGAGCGTGTTAGCGCCAGTGGGTCAGTCACTCCCCCGAAGGGGCGTGGCCGGCACCGACGGACGCATGCTGCCGGGGGAGGTGCGGTTCTTCGGAGCCGCTGGGCGCGGTGTGCAGCTGGGTGAGACGTTCACCTTCGATGTCCACCTCGGGCAGCCACCGCTGCAGAACGCGGGGCAGCCACCACGCCTTGTGGCCGAGCACCGCCATGACCGCGGGCACCAGGGTCATGCGGACCACGAAGGCGTCCAGCAGGACGCCGATGGCGAGCGCGAAGCCCATGCCCTTGATCACCTGCAGTTCGGCGAAGATGAACGAGCCGAAGATCGCGATCATGATGAGAGCCGCGGCGGTGACCACCTGCGAGCTGTGGCCGAAGCCACGGACCATGGCCTCGGTCGGCGGCCTGCCGTGCTTGTACTCCTCACGCATGCGGGAGACGAGAAAGACCTCGTAGTCCATGGCCAGCCCGAACAGAATGCCCACCAGCAGCATGGGCAGGAAGCTGAGCACCGGGCCTGTCTGGGTGATGCCGAGGAGATCGGACAGCCAGCCCCACTGGAAGACGGCGACCAGCGCCCCCAGGGAGGCGCCCAGGGAAAGCAGGAAGCCCAGCGCGGCCTTCAGCGGGACGGCGATGGCGCGGAAGACGACGATCAGCAGCACCAGGGCCAGCCCCATGACCAGCAGGCAGTACAAGGGGAGGGCGGAGGACAGCTTGTCGGCCACATCGATGTTCACCGCTGACGTGCCGGTGACGTTCAGCGTCGTGTCGGTGCGCTGCTCGATGCCGCCGCGGGCCTCGCGGATCTCGGCCAGGAGGCCCTTGGTGGCCTCCGACTCGGGACCGCTGGAGGGAGTGACGTTGACCAGGGCGGTGTCACCGGACGAGGCCGGGACGGGCGGGGAGACCGAGGACACGCCCGGAAGCTCCTTCACCTGTGCGGCGAGGTCGTTCGCGGCCGACAGGACGGCGGTCTTGTCCTCACCCTGGGCGAGGATGACCAGGGTGCCGCTGTAGCCGGGGCCGAAGCCCTCGTCGATGAGGGTCTGAGCGCGGCCCGCCGAGCTGTGCGGATCCACCCCACCACCCAGGCCGAGCCGAAGGTCCGCCGCGGGGGCGGCCATGATGCCGAGGCCGAGCAGGCAGGTGACCAGCACCAGCCATGGACGGCGCGCGACCAGGGACGCCCATCGCTGACCTCGGCCAGGACGCCCGGTGGCGGTCGCCCGCCGCTGTGCGCGCTCGGCTGATCGGCGCAGCACGGGGACCGTGCTGGTGGCGATGCCGGCGCCGACGAGTCCCAGTACGGCAGGGAGCAGGGTGACGGCGATCAGGACAGACACGACGACGGTGGCGGCGGCGCCCAGACCCATGACGGTGAGGAAGGGAATGTTCACGACCGCGAGCGCGGCCAATGCGATCACGACGGTCGCCCCGGCGAAGACCACGGCCCCGCCGGCGGTGCCCGTCGCCAGCCCGGCCGATTCCTCGGGGTCCATACCCTCCCTGACCTGCGTCTGGTGGCGGGAGACGATGAAGAGTGCGTAGTCGATGCCCACCGCCAGGCCCAGCATCACGGCCAGGATGATCGAGGTGCTGTCCATCGTGATCACGCTGGTCATGGCCAGAAGGGACAGCACGCCGATGGCTACGCCGACCAGGGCGGTCGCCACGGGGATGATCGCACCCCGCAGGGTGCGGAAGACGAGCACCAGGACTCCCAGGGCGATCAGGACGCCGACGGCTTCCATGGGCCCGAGGACCTTGACCTCAGGCACGAAGGCGTCACCGCCCAGCTCCACGCTCAGCCCTGCCCCGCGGCCCTCTTCGGCTGCCGCCTCGATCTCCTGCTTCGTGGCGTCCGGGATGGCGTCAGCCTTCTCGGCGGCGAAGGTGACCTGCGCAATGCCGGCGCGACCGTCAGGCGAGACCGTGCCTGTCTCTACGGAAGGGGCCGTAGCCGCTGCCACGCCGGGCGCCTGTCCGGCGTCCCGGGTCATGTCGGCGATCGCCTCCGCAGGTTCGCCCGCGGTGACCTTCTGACCGTCGGGTGCCCGGAAGACGATCTTGCCGGTGACGTTGCCGTCTGCCGACGGGAACTCCTTCTCCATCACGTCCAGGGTGCGCTGCGCCTCCGTTCCGGGGATGGAGGTGGACGAGCTGAACGGCTTCATCAGCCCCAGCGCGGCTACCCCCGCCACCAGCAGCACGGCGAGCCAGGCGCCGATGACGGGCCATTTGCGCCGGTAGGCGAAACGGCCCAGGCGGTACAAGAATGTGGACACGCGAAAGACTCCCGGGATGTCAGAGAACGAGGGCGCACCCCGGCCAGACAGAACGGCCGAGCGCTACTGCCCCCGATGTGGGGCGTACTCCACGCTAGGCCGGTGGCTCGCGAGCACCCGGCCCAACGAGCTCCTCAGGCCGGTCTTCACATGAAACTCCCATGGAACACCGCAGGCCGATCGGACAAGCTCGGTGAAGACCGACCTCTCGAAGCAGACTGACCCCATGCGAACAGGAAAGACACAGGGATGACGGAGCAGACCCCTACGGACGCCGGTGCGCGCCCGGCACAGCACGGCCGGCTCCTCGTGGTCGATGACGAACCGGCGATCCTCGACACCGTCAGTCGCTTCCTGCGGTTCCTCGGCTACGAGGTCCGCACCGCCGCCACCGCCTCCGAGGGGCTCGCCATGGCCCGCGCTTTTCTGCCCGAGCTCATCCTGCTGGACGTGATGCTGCCCGACGGGGACGGCTTCGAGGTGATGCGACGCCTGCGCCAGGACAAACTGCCGTTCGCCGTCGTCTTCCTGACCGCCCGCGACACCCGCAAAGACCTGATCAGGGGCCTGACCGCAGGTGGGGATGACTACATCACCAAACCGTTCGGGCTGGACGAGGTCGCCGCCCGCATCACCGCCGTGCTGCGCCGCACCCGGCAGCGGGACCACGGCAGCTCGGTACTGCGGGTCGCCGATCTCGAACTCGACACGGTCACCTACACCGTGCACCGTGCCGGGGTGCCACTCGATCTCTCCCCCACCGAGTTCCGCCTGCTGCGCTACCTGATGCTCCACCACGGGCGGGTCCTGCCGCGGGCCCAGCTCCTGGACCACGTCTGGTCCTACGACTTCAACGGCGACGACACCGTCGTCGCCACCTACATCAGCTACCTACGCCGCAAGATCGACGCCCTGGGGCCCCCGTTGATCCACACCCAGCGGGGTGTCGGCTACAGCCTTCGGGAGCCGCGATGCTGAGGCGGTCCCGGCGAAGGCCGCTGCGTACCCGGCTCAGCGTGGTCGTCACCGCCCTGTGCGCGTGCGCCATGGCCGCCACCGCGTGCGCCTGGTTCGGCTCAGGCGGCGACCCCGCGGCCATCGTGATCGTCGAAGTGGCCGGGCTGCTCGTCGTTGCTACGGCCACCACCGCCGTCGTACGACGCGAGCTGCGGCCACTGGAGTACGCGGCGGCCACAGCCGACTCCATCGCCGCCGGCGATCTCTCGCACCGGGTCGCGGAAGCCACCACCGCTCCCGCCACCGAAGTCGGCAGGCTGGCCGTGGCCCTGAACCGCATGCTCGACCAGATCCAGGCCGCGCTCACGGCACGCGAGGCATCAGAGGAACGCATGCGTCAGTTCGTCGCGGACGCCTCCCACGAACTGCGTACCCCATTGCAGTCCCTGCGCGGCTATGCCGAGCTCTACCAGCACGGAGCTCTGCCGGACACCGCCGCGGTCGATACAGCCATGGGCCGCATGGCGTCCGAGATCCAGCGCATGACCCGACTGGTCGAATCTCTTCTCATGCTGGCGCGCTTCGACGAGGAGGACGAAGCGGAACTTGAACCCGTCGATCTCAGTCGCGTGGTCGCCGAGTCCTGTCAGGACGCTGCCGCCGTGGAACCGGATCGCCCGCGCAGCGTCCGCATCCAGGAAGATGTGTTCGTTCTGGGCGACGAGGCACAGCTCCGCAGCCTGATGGCCAACCTTCTCGGGAACATCCGCATGCACACTGCCCCCGACGTCCCGTGCGGCATCGAGCTGAGCGTCACCCGGGACACGGTACTTCTCAGTGTCGAAGACCGCGGGCCGGGCATCCCGCCGGAATCCCAAGGACATGTCTTCGACCGGTTCTACCGGGCGGACAAAGGCCGCAGCCGCGCGGTCGGCGGCACCGGCCTGGGCTTGTCGATCGTCGCCGCGGTCGCCGAACTCCACCATGCGGGGGTACGTCTGGACAGCGTGCCCGGCCACGGCACCCTGATCGAGATCGCTTTCCCGCCCGGGAGGTGAACGGGGCTCTGGTGCTGCGGGCCCGCTCCGGTGCGGGCGGGGCGTTATCGCGTGGCTGTTCGAGCGACAGGGCTGTGCTGTCCCGTATCACGGGCCGGGGCGGGACGATGGTCGTGCAGTGAGCCTCCTCGGGTCTCGATCAGGCAGGACCAGGTGTCGCTGGGTGACATGCAGCAACTCGTCGGCGCGCTGGCGGAGATGACCGTCGCGGCCTACGTCTCTGCGTCGCCACTCCGCAGGCCGGCGTCTTGGATGAGCTGGGCGCAGGGGCGAGGGCGGGATGCTCGCTTGGAGCAAGGCTCCAGGGAGCTGTAGACCGTGGCTGTGGTGAGCCGGGCATCATCGGTGGGGAGTTTAGCGAGGGCGCCCTCCTCAGCGTGGTCGTGGGGATCGTTCTCGCGGGAGTAGCCACGGGCGAGTTCGGTTCCGTCGACCGCGACGATGACGGCTCCCACGCTGAAGGCGGTCTTCGACGGCGGGCAGAGGGCGGCCAGCTCGCAGGCGAGGGCGAGCCAGTTCCGGTCCGCGGTGTTGGGCGTGCGGCCGGTGCCGGGGGATCCCCATCGACGTGCGTGCCGTACGTGGGAAACCGACGGCGCTGTCGGCACGCTGCTCATGGCTCGACAGAGCGGCTCACTCGATCTGCCGCGCGCCGACGACGCGGCCGCATCGAGTCAGTGGACAATCTTGACGCCGAAGCGGCCGCCCAGGGCGAGTCCACTCCCAGGTCCGCTGACCGGCGGCCCGTGCCTCACGGTGCCGACTCAAATTTGCGAGTACGTATATCGCGCCACGCAATCCGGCCGGGTTGAACGGGAACTGCGCGCTGACGCGCCGGCGAGGCTGATCAGCTCGTGCGCCCGACCCGCACGAAGACACGAGTCCGGCAGCAAGGCGATCCCGGCTTGCTGTCGGGGAGCCGGGTGCCTGGGACATCGCAGCGAGGCACCGGGTGAAGTAGCGGCAGGTGTCCCCTGACAGTGAAGTTGGGTAGTTTTCCAGGAAAGTTGGACCAGGAAGGTAGCGCGAGACCCTGACCATCGGCACCGGCGAGTCGTCTCATCCGATTCACGACAGGCTTGCTGCCGTGCCTGACCGGAGAGACTATGTTCAGAATACGACCGGCCGTTCTCGCCCCCTTGATCATCATTCCCGCCGTGACCATGGGCGTCGTGATTGCTGACGGTAGGGCGTTCGAGTCGCACTCCCCGGTCCTGCCCTCCGACCCCTGCCCAGCGTCGGCTGCGTCCGGGCGAGGGGTCTATCCCACGACCTACACCGAAAACGCGGAACCCTATACCGGGCCAGGCCCGCATCCGGTCGATCTTCGTTTCCAGCTAGGTGAGGAACTGCCTCCTCACTGGACGACAGTCGACAGCGAGCCGTACACAGCGCAGTTGGTCGCTTGCGAGTACGTGGAACGAGCCACCCTCGCGGACCTCACCGACATCGACTGCGACTACCGTGGATTCGGAGAGGTACGGCTGATCCAGGCTCGGGCCACCTACCTCCTGCTCGAAGCAAAGACCTCCAAGCAGATCACCCGCTTCGAGGTCGAGGGGAAGGACACCTGCCCAGCCGTTTTGAACTACTCTCCCGACGACCGCCCCGGGCACATTTACGAGAAGATGGACTCGGAAAAGATCATCGAGGCCCTGCGCCCCTATGTCGAAGGCGAGGCCCACTGAGGAATTCCCGTGCCTTCCGGTGCGGGAACCCGTGTACTCGGCGACACGCAGGGTGCGCATGCGGTCTACGGGGGAGGTCGGGCAGTGCCGGCCGGCCTGGCTGGCTGCGTGCCTCGTCCCGCTCGCGGCTTGTAGGGCTGCCCTGGAGATACCTTGCGACGCGGTACGCAGAGGCACGGAATTGGGGTCAGCCCGAAGCGGATCCCGCCACATCGAACTCTTCGTGGTGGAAATCCGCGCGTCCACCCCACTGCGCCCCGGGAAAACGCACCGTCCCGGGGCCCAGCACTTCGGGGACGCCGTGCCCAACGATGGTCACGCGCTGGGTTGCGGGGCTGTACCGGCGAAGGGTGACCGCCGGTACAGCGCGTTTCATCATCCTGGGCTGCCGGAGTTTGGGGCGTGAGGCGGTGTCGCGCCTTCGGTGAACCCCCTCAGGGATCGTCCCGCCGACCATGGACAGCCTCGGCCCGAAAGCTTGCAGTGGGCGGAGGTTTTCAGGCGCCGTTGTCCTTTCTGTTCGAGCGGGGGTCGACGGGGCCGGTGTCTCCCATGGCCCTGCGGTCCTCGCTGGTCCACTTGCGGGTGTCGCGGGGGTCGACGTAGGGCTCCTCCGTATGTGGGTGGCCGCTGATGACAGCTCGCTCACGGGCCATCTCGGCGTCGAACTCCAGGCCGAGCAGGATCGCCAGATTCGTGATCCACAGCCAGACCAGGAAGATGATCACGCCTGCTAGAGCGCCGTAGGTCTTGTTGTACGAACCGAAGTTCGCGACGTAGAAGGCGAAGGCCGCCGATGCCACCATCCAGAGCAGCAGCGCGAGCAGGCTGCCCAAGGACACGAACTTGAAGCCCCGGCCCTTCGCGTTCGGCGCTCCCCAGTACAGGAGCGCCAGCATGATGGTCACCAGCAACACCAGGACGGGCCACTTGGCGATCGACCAGACGGTCATGGCCGTGTCCCCGACCCCGAGAGCGGTGCCGATCTGACGTGCGATCCCGCCCGAGAGCACGACGATCAGCGCGCTCACACAGGCCAGCACCATCAACGCCAGCGTCAGGCCGACGCGGACCGGGAGCACCTTCCAGGCCGGGCGGCCCTCGGGCACGTCGTACACGGCGTTGGAGGTCCGGATGAACGCGGCGATGTAGCCGGACGCGGACCACAGTGCGGCCAGCAGACCCACGATGGCCATCACCCAGCCGGTCCCGCTGCTGGACTGCAGCTGGGTCACCGCGTTCGTGAGGACATCACGTGCCGCTCCTGGAGCGAGTTTCTGCATGTTGTCCAGGACGGCCCGGGTGGTTTCCTTGCCCGCGATGCCGAGGAGGGAGACCAGGACCAGCAGGGCCGGGAACAGGGCCAGGATGGCGTAGTACGTCAGTGCCGCGGCCCGGTCGGTCAGCTCGTCCCGCTTGAACTCGCTCAGCGTGCGTTTCAGCACCGCCCCCCACGACCCCTTGCCGAGCTTCGCAGGTGATTCGGGCGTGTCACGGTCCGCCTGCGCATGCGAGCCGGCTCCTGGCCGGCCTCCCTCCGGGCCCCGCCTGTTTTGATCATGCTGTTCGTTCGCCATAGGAAGCACACAACCTCAAGGGGGTCGGGTAGGCGACCTCGCGGCCGCTGGATGCCGCGGACAGAGGGGGCACCCGTCGGGCGGGCCCCGGGGTGGAGGGGGCCGCGCCCGCCACGGACGCCTGCCCGGATCCCAGGCACGGGTGACGGCCCCTGTGACCGGGCCCGGGCCTCGCGATTCCGCCGCTGTGCGGCCGGGTGCGGCGGAGCGTTTCTGCGGTGAACCTCTTCGCCCGGGCGGGTGAGCACCATGGCGCAGAGCCTCATCGGGGGCGCGGTGCGGCCTGTAGAGCCCCTTGGTGATCAAGAACCTTGTGCGCGGCAGCGCACTTTCCCTCGCCCTTGTCCTCGTTCCTCTCGTTTCCTCCCCGGTCGCGCAGGCCGCCCCGTACCCGAGGTGACCATGCTGGCCGGAGCGGTCGGTCTGGTGCGGGTCACCGAGGAGGACCGCACTGGGTGCACCCGCAGCAAGGTCAAGCACTGGAACAGTGGCGACGACGCAGGCGACGGGTGCAACACCCGCGCCGAGGCCCTCCTGGCCGAGGCGGTTGTCGCGCCGACGGTCGGGGCCGGCCGCAAGCTGACCGGCGCACCTGGCCGTCGTACTACGACGGCCAGGGGGTCACCAGTGCCGGCTCCCTGGACATCGACCACATGGTGCCGCTCGCCGAGGCCTGGGGCTCCGGGGCCTCCGGGTGGTCGGCGGCGCGGCGGGAGGCGTACGCGAACGGCCAGGGGGCGGATGTCTCCTTGGTCGCGGTGACGGCCCGGTCTGAGCGGCAGAAGTCGGATCAGGATCCGGCGGACCGGATGCCGCCGTCGCCGGAGGCGCCGTGCCGGTACGTGGGGGAGTGGGTGGCGACCAAGCTCCGCTGGCAGCTCACTGCGGATGACCGAGAGCTCGAAGCGCTGAAGGTGTATGCCGAGGGCCCGTGCGAGGACACCGTCGTGCGCTACACCCCGGCCGCCTGATTCCGTTTGCTGCCTTCATCAGGTCGTGACCGTTGTAGACGCCACGGACGTCGAAGGGGCCCCGGACCGTGTGGGTCCGGGGTCTCTTCGCGTCTCCGCGCGGGGAGAGTGTCGGGTCAGACCCGTGCAGTTGGGTGTGCGGGGCAGTCCCGAGTCTCCTGGAGTACGGCGGCGCGGGCCTGGCGCCGGTGGCGACCCTCTGGGACACGATGGCGTCGGGGTCAGTTCCAGTAGTCGCGGTGTTCTTGACGGCGCCAGCGGTCGTAGTCGCTGTAAGGGGTGGGCAGTCCCAGCTTTACCCAGATGAGGCGGCCGGCCGCATACGCGATGGGGACCGCGATCCCGACGGCCAGGCTCTGCTGCTCGGACAGGTCAGGGACCAGGCGCGCGGTGTAGAAGCCGGCGGCGAACAGGGCCCCGGCTCCGACGAGATACAGCAGGGAGCTGACCACCCCCATCGCCTGGCCCATGGCGGCGCCCAGCAGGGCGAGGAGCAGCCAGATGGCGATGGGGGCGGCGATGACGATGAGCGCGAGCAGCATCATGGGGTGTGACGCTAGTGACCCTGCGCGGCGCGGCACCACCCCCCCCGGGACACGATGCTCGCCAGGCCGTGAGCCCCGGGCCCGGTGACCCCGCCGCCGGGTCGCCCCCCGGCTCACCGCCCGCCCGGCCGGTCAGCACCGGGTCGGTGCCGAGCCGCCGGGGCGGCGGAGGGTGCCGCGTGAAGCCGCGATCGTCCGCCGCGAGCCTGCCGTGAGCACCTGCTGGAACTCCGGTCCGGTGGAAGGCCGGGCCAACCACATCAAGATGACAAGCGCCAGATGTTCGGCCGCGGCACATTCCCACTCCTCCGCCGATGTCCAGCTCCAGGAGGCCGACGGACGACTGCGGGTCTTCCCTCGAGCCCAGCCCATCTTTGCTCGGCCGCCCAGGCCGCGACGACCCCCGGCAGTGCGGCTCGCCCCCGGCCAGTGGGTGCGCTGGCGGCTCAACTACCGCTTCAGCAGTGCCCTGGGGATCCGCGACTGGTTGTACTGGCTGGACACCTTCAACACCGCCTACGGCCCGGTGAACGCCGATGTCTTCCTGTCCACGCCCACCGTGTTCATCGACGAACAAGGGCCGCTCCGACAACCCTGTCGTCAACTTCGACCACGGCCCCGGATGACGTTGCATCACTGAGGCCGAACCCCCGTAGATCGTCCTCACGGAATTTGTGCCTGATCCCGCTACTGCTCGATAAAGCCACCAGCCCATGCCGCGTGGATGACACCTGTACCGCCAAGAGTAAATGGGTTCGGTTCTCACCCAGCTCGTCGGCTCCGTGGCATTGAGGCGAGGCGGTGGGTGGGAGACTGCCGGGTATGGATCTCTGCCGTAGGAACAACGTGACCGTCACGGGCCGTGTGGACGGGCCGGTGCTCCTGCTGGCGCACGGGTTCGGGTGTGACCAGAACATGTGGCGTCTGGTGGTTCCCGCGCTGGCTGAGAGGTACCGGGTGGTGCTCTTCGATTATGTGGGTTCGGGCGGGGCGGACCCGTCGGCCTGGGACGAGCGACGCTACAGCTCGCTGGAGGGTTATGCCCAAGATGTGCTGGAGGTGGTCGAGGAGCTGGATTTGCGGGATGTGACGTTCGTGGGGCATTCGGTCAGCGCGATGGTGGGGGTACTTGCTGCGGCGAAGGCGCCGCAGCGTCTGTCCCGGCTGGTGATGGTCGCTCCTTCGCCCTGCTACATCGACGACGACGGTTACCGGGGAGGGTTCAGCTCCGAGGACATCGACGAGCTGTTGGAGTCGTTGGAGTCGAACTATCTGGGCTGGTCGGCGGCGATGGCCCCGGTCATCATGGGCAACGCGGACCGGCCGGAACTCGGCCAGGAGCTGACGACCTCGTTCTGCGCGACCGACCCGGACATGGCCCGCGTCTTCGCCCGCACCACGTTCCTGTCCGACAGCCGCCAGGACCTCAAGACGGTCGCGGTCCCGACGCTGATCCTCGAGTGCGAGCAGGACGTGATCGCCCCGAGGGAGGTCGGCGCCTATGTCCGCGACGCCATCCCGGGCAGCCGCCTGGTGACGCTGGCGGCGACGGGGCACTGCCCGCAGCTGAGCGCACCGCAGGCCACCGCGGATGCGATCACCGACTTCGTCGGAGCGGCCTCGTGATGTGCCGCACCGGCCACTCGGCGCCTGAGCCGGGGGACGAGCAGGACGTGGACGCCACGGACGCGGTGTTCACCTCGCTGTTGGAGGACAGCGCCGAGGAGCTGTACGAGCAGGCCCCGTGCGGGTATCTGTCGACGCTGATGGACGGCACCATCGCGAAGATCAACACCACGCTGCTGGGCTGGCTGGGCCTGGACCGGCCCCAGGTGGTGGGGCGGATGCGGTTCGCCGACCTGCTGACGGTGGGCGGCAAGCTGTATCACGAGACACACTTCGCGCCGCTGTTGCAGATGAAGGGCGAGGTCAGCGGCATCGCCCTGGACATCACGGCGGCCGGCAAGCAGCGGATGCCGGTGCTGGTCACCTCCAAGGTGAAGACCAGCGAGGACGGCGAACCGCTGCTGATCCGCACCACCGTCTTCGACGCCCGCGACCGCCGCGCCTACGAGGCCGAGCTGCTGCGCGGCCGCAAAGCGGCCGAGGAAGCACGCCGGCGGTCCGAAGCCGACCGCCTCCGACTCCAGGAGGCACTTGCCGTCCTCCAGCAGAGCCTGCTGCCCGCCCAGCTGCCCGCGGTGCCGGGCCTGGAGGCGGGCTCCTACTACCACACGGCCTCCCCGGACCTGCTGGGCGGAGACTTCTACGACCTGTTCCCCCTGAACGACGGCCGGTGGGCGTTCTTCCTCGGCGACGTGTGCGGCAAGGGCCCCCAGGCCGCAGCGGTCACCTCCCTGGCCCGCTACACCCTGCGCGCAGCCGCCCTGCACGACGAGGACCCCACCACCGTCCTGAGCACCCTGAACACAGTGCTGCACGACCGGTACGCCGCCGGCGATGGCCGCTACTGCACTGCCATATTCGGCGTCCTCCAACCCGACGGCGACCACACCGACGTGCACCTGGCCTCCGGCGGCCATCCCTCCGCGCTGATCCAGCGCGCCGACGGCCACGCCGACTACCTTCCCACCCCCGGGGGGCTCCTCGTCGGAGTCCTGCCCCAAGCCCCGTTCACCGCCGCCCGTACCCGACTGCTGCCCGGCGACACCCTGCTCCTGTACACCGACGGCCTGACCGAGGCCCGCACCGGACCCGACCGCGAGCTGTACGGCGACGACGCCCTGCGCGCCTTCACCACCGCCCAGCCGCCTGCTGGCCCCCAGGCGCTGATCACCGCCCTGAGCGGTCTGCTCACCTCCTTCGGTGACGGACTCGACGACGACACCGCACTCCTTGCCCTCGGCGTGCCCGCCACACTTCCCGACCCCGCGAGCGACGACCTGACATGAGCCCGTTGACGATCACCACCCGAGAGGCCGCCACCGGCCCCGTACTCGAGGTCACCGGCGACCTCGACCACGAAACAGCCCCCGCACTGCGCAAGGCCGTGGAAGGCCTTCCCGTTAGTGCGGGGCAACTTCTGGTCGTGGACCTGACCGGCCTGGACTTCTGCGATTCCAGCGGGATCAGTGCGCTGCTGTCGGCCCGGAGCTTGGCTGTCGAACACAACGGTCAGATAGCCCTTGCCGCGGTGCCCGCCAAGACCGCCCGCGTCCTGAGCATTGTCGGCCTGGACAAGGTCTTCGCCATCCACCCGGACGCCGCGACAGCCACCGCCGGCTGACTGCCCCGCGCAGCAGTCGGCCGAGGCGGTCTCGCCAGGGACGGCCGCCAGACTTTGCACCAGCTGACGTGCTGCGCCAGATCCGAGGCTCGGTGACGTGGCTCCCCTGGACCGAACCCGGCCCGAGCGACAAGTGGCTGCTGACACCGCGGGCTTCTAGCCTCGGTGGCGTGAGCACTCGGACAGTCCCCGCACTCCCGCCCGCACGCGCGCTGCCGACCGAGGACGACCGCGCAGTCGAGTACCGGGGGCTGCCGTCCGGAGGAGGACTGCATGATCACCGCTGAGCAGTGGGTCGAGGCGCTCGGCCTGGAGGAGCACGTGGAGGGCGGGTACTTCCGCCGGACGTTCCAGGCCGATCACCGCCCGCGCATCTCCACCCCGGCGGGCGACCGGTACACGCTGACGTCGATCCACTACCTGCTGACCCGCGCGTCGCCCGTGGGCCACTGGCATCTCAATCAGTCGGACATCCTGCACTTCCACCACCACGGCGAAGCCATCACGTATCACCTCCTGTACCCCGACGGCCGCCACCACACCGCCGTGCTGGGCCAGGACCCTTACCGGGGCCAGCTCCTCACACTCGCCGTTCCCGGCGGAGTCTGGAAGGCGTCCCACCTCACCCAGGGTGACCACGGCCTGATCAGCGAAGCCGTGGCACCTGGATTTGCATACGCCGACATGACGCTCGGCCAGGAAGCCGACCTCCTGGAGTACTTTCCCGACCGGGCAGAACTGATCCGCCGCTACTGCCGACCCGCCGCACCGTGACGGTCTATGCGACGACGGCGCCCTCGGGTTCCCTCGCCAGGCGGCACGACGAGTCGTCCTTGCGAGCCGGAGGGGCGAGTTGGAGCGGGACGGCACGGGCCCGTGATGCTAGGTCCAACGACTGATGATCCCTATCAGGGGAGGTGGCTGTTGGGCGCCTGCGCAGCATTCGCGTACTTGGAGAGCGCAATGACGGTTGCACCGGCGTCTTCCAGGAACTTGGCTCCCACGGCACCCACCACGAAGGTGTCGGGCTCGCTCCACGCGGTGACGACGCGGCGGAGCCGGGCGTCCTGGATGAGCTGGGCGCAGGGGCGGGGGCGGGAAGCTCGTTTGGCGCAGGGCTCCAGGGAGCTGTAGATCGTGGCGGTGCTGAGCCGGGCGTCACCAGCTGAGAGTTTGGCGAGGGCTCCTTCTTCTGCGTGGTCGTGGGGATCGCTCTCACGGGAGTAGCCGCGGGCCAGTTCGGTTCCGTCGGCCGCGACGATGACGGCTCCCACGCTGAAGGCGGTCGCCGAGGGTGGGCAGAGGGCAGCCGGCTCGCAGGCGAGTGCGAGCCAGTTCCGGTCCGCGGTGTTGGCCGTACGGCCGGTCCCCCGGGAC